>CAIOFO010000032.1 GCA_903857685.1 uncultured Alphaproteobacteria bacterium | reverse complement strand
GCTCTACCAACTGAGCTAAGTCGGCCCATGACCGTCCAATACGCCGCCTTTTCAAGAGCCGCAACAGCCCTCTTGGTCTGCGGCGGGGCAGCCTGTATGACTGAGCTAACACCTTGTAACACCGACCCGATAACAGGCCATGAAGCGCATTCTGATCACCTCCGCCCTGCCTTATGTCGCGGGCGTCAAGCATCTGGGCAATCTGGTCGGCTCCATGCTGCCGTCGGACGTCTTTGCCCGTTTCTGCCGGGCGCGGGGCCATGACACCCTGTTCATCTGCGCCACCGACGAACATGGCGCGCCGGTCGAACTGGCGGCGCTGGAAGCGGGCAAGCCCGTCGCCGAATATTGCGCCCATTGGTATGGCGTGCAGAAGGAACTGGGCGACCGCTTCGGCCTGTCCTTCGACAATTTCGGCCGCTCCTCCTCGGTCCAGAATCATGAACTGACCCTGCATTTCGCCCGCCAGCTCTGGAAGAACGGCTTTCTGGAATTGCGCACCACCAAGCAGGCCTATTCTCCCACCGATGGCCGCTTCCTGCCCGACCGCTATGTCATCGGCACCTGCCCGCACTGCAATTACGACCGGGCGCGCGGCGACCAGTGCGAGAATTGCACCCGCGTCCTCGATCCCGTTGACCTGAAAAATCCCCGCTCGGCGGTTTCGGGGGCGCAGGACATTGAAATCCGCGACGCCACCCATCTTTTCCTCAAGCAATCCGAATTCGTCGAAAAGCTGCGCGCCTGGATCGACAGCCACAAATCCGAATGGCCCCAGCTTGTCACCTCCATCGCGCTGAAATGGCTGGATGAGGGCCTCAAGGATCGCGGCATCACCCGCGACCTGGAATGGGGCATCCCGGTGCCCGACGACATCGGCGGCGGCAAGCTCAAGGGCAAGGTGTTCTATGTCTGGTTCGACGCCCCCATCGAATATATCGCCGCCACCAAGGAATGGGCCGACAACAACAACCGGGGCGATGCCTGGAAACACTGGTGGTACGGCGATGAGGCCAAAGACGTCACCTATTGGGAATTCATGGGCAAGGACAATGTGCCTTTCCACACCGTGGGCTTTCCCGTCACCATCATGGCTTCGGACGAACCCTGGAAACTGGTGGACCGGCTCAAGGGCTTCAACTGGCTGAATTACGACGGCGGCAAATTCTCCACCTCCGGCAAGCGCGGCATCTTCATGGACAAGGCGCTGGAGGTCTCGCCTGCCGACTATTGGCGCTATTACCTGATCGCCAATGCGCCGGAGAGCAACGACAGCAATTTCACCTGGGAACAATATGCCGGCACCATCAACAAGGACCTTGCCGATGTGCTGGGCAATTTCGTCAACCGCGTGACCAAGTTCTGCGTCGCCCGCTTCGACGGCAAGGTGCCGGGCGAGGGGAGTTACGGCGACGAGGAAAAAGCCCTCATCGCCGAGCTGGACCGCCGCAATCAGCAGTACACGGACTATCTCGAACAGGCCGAGTTCCGCAAGGCCATGGGCGAGCTGCGCGCCATCTGGGTGGCGGGCAATGAATATCTCACCCGCGCCGCGCCCTGGACGCTGATCAAGACCGACCGCGCCAAGGCGGCGGTGGGGGTACGCATGGGCCTGAACCTGGTGCATCTCTTCGCCCATCTGGTCTGGCCGGTGATGCCCGAGATGGCGAAAAAGATTCATGAGGCCATCCAGCCCATCGGCTACGACAACGGCGCGATCCCCTGGCCCGGCATGAACATGGCCGAGGAACTGGACCAGCTCGAAGCCGGCATGCCCATCAATCCGCCCGACGTGCTGATCGCCAAGATCACGGATGAGCAGGTTGAGGAGTGGAAGATGAAGTTTGGTGGGGCAGACGCTGGCGCGCCGTAGGCGCGTGAGCAGGTCCGGTGGACCTGCAAAAAGCGTCTGACGCCGCGAGCTTGGGCGAGCGGCCGGACCGGCGCTTCAACAAACTCAGGTGCCGAGTCTCTCCCAGCCGTTAGGCCCAAGCGCCTCAAGCGGCGCGAACCGCGCCTTGTAGGCCATCTTCTCCGAGCCTTCG
>CAIOFO010000031.1 GCA_903857685.1 uncultured Alphaproteobacteria bacterium | reverse complement strand
GCCCGACGGCGCAGGCCGCCCGTTAACACACCCTAAGGACATGGACGCCAAGCTCGGTTTGGCTAGTATGCCGCCAGATTCTCCCAGTTCGACAGGAGCACCCATGTCCCGCCTCGACGAAGACGACGACGACAAAAAGCAGATCGATCTGCCCGAACCGCAGCCCTCGCAAGTGCAGAAGGCCCTGTTCAAGTCGCGGACCGTGCTGATCTTCGGCGAGGTCGACATGAAGATGGCAGAGCGGGTCTGCGCCCAGCTCCTCGCCCTTGCGGTCGAAGGCGATGGCGACATACGCGTCATCATCAATTCGCCTGGTGGTCACGTGGAAGCCGGCGACACGATCCACGACATGATCCGTTTCGTCGGTCCGCCGGTGAAGATGATCGGCACGGGCTGGGTGGCGAGCGCCGGCGCGCACATCTATCTGGGCGCGCTCAAGGAAAACCGCTTCTGCCTGCCTTTCACCCGCTTCCTGCTGCACCAGCCTCTGGGCGGCGTGCAGGGCCAGGCCTCGGACATCACCATCGAGGCGGAAGAGATCATCAAGATGCGCGCCCGCCTGATCCGCGAGATCGCGGTGGAGACGGGACAGCCCTATGAAAAGGTCGTCACCGATACCGAGCGCAATTTCTGGATGGGCGCGGAAGAGGCGCAGAAATACGGCCTTGTGAGCAAGATCATCACCAACGCCACTGAAGTGTAACGATGGCCGTGCCGCTCTGGGCGAGAGGCGCGGTGATCTACCAGGTCTATGTCCGCAGCTTTTGCGACGGCAATGGCGACGGGCAGGGCGATTTCGCCGGTCTTATCTCCAAGCTCGACTATATCGCGGCTCTTGGCGTGGACGCGGTCTGGTTATCGCCCATCCATCCATCGCCCAATCGCGACTGGGGCTATGACGTCAGCGACTATGAAGGCGTCCATCCGGATTACGGCACGCTGGCGGATTTTGATGCGCTGGTCGCGGCGGCGCACCGGCGCGGCCTGAAGATCATCCTGGACGAAGTGCTGGCGCATACCTCGGACGAACATGCCTGGTTCGCCGCCAGCCGCGACGGCGATGCGGGCAGGCGCGACTGGCCCCACAAGGATTGGTATGTCTGGGCCGATCCGAAAACCGACGGCACCGTGCCCAACAACTGGCTGTCGGTATTCGGCGGCCCGGCCTGGTCGTATCAGCCGGCACGGCGGCAATATTACCATCACAAATTCCTGCGCCAGCAGCCCAAGCTCAGCTGGCTGAATGACGGCGCCCGCGAAGCGGCGCTGCAAGTGCTGGACCTCTGGCTAGAGCGCGGCGTGGACGGCTTTCGCCTAGATGTCGCCAATGCCTTTCTGCACGACGCCGAATTGACCGACAACCCGGCGATTCAGCGCGACGCCGCGGCCTGGTCGTCGGCGGCGAACATGCAGCGGCATTATTTCGATTCCAATCTCGAAGAAAATCGCGCGGTGCTGGATGTGGTGCGCCGCCGGGTGGAGAAATTCGACGGCCGTTTCGTGTTCGGCGAATTCTCCGAGGAGTTTGAGCGGTCCGGCTGCTATCTGCCGCCCGACAAGGGGCTGCATGCCGGTTACAATTTTGCCCTGCTGACGGTGGCGGATGCGGGGGGCATCGTCGCCCATCTGAAGGTGCTGGCCCTCTATCCGGAGCATTGGCCGTGCGTGGCATTTTCCAACCATGACGTCACCCGCACCGTCAGCCGCTTCGGCGCGGGCTCGGGCAAAGTGATGCTGGCGCTGCTTTGCGCTCTGCGCGGCACGGTGCTGCTGTTCCAGGGCGAGGAGCTGGGCCTGCCGGAAGTGGAGCTTCGCCGCGACCAGCTTAAGGATCCGGTCGGCGATCTCTATTATCCTCTGTTCAAGGGCCGCGACGGCTGCCGAACGCCCATGCCCTGGGATGGATCAAGGCCCAATCTTGGATTTTCCACTGGCACGCCCTGGCTGCCGCCGGGTCCGGCGCACGGCGCATTGGCGGTGGCGGCGCAGGAGGGTGAGGCAAATTCGACCCTGGCTTATGCCCGCGCCTTTCTGAAGGGACGCAAAAGCCTGGCCGCGCTGATCACGGGCGATCTGGCGCTGCTGGAGGCGCCGGCAGCGCTGGTGGCATTTGTTCGGGGCAGGTCGATCCTGTGCGTCTTCAACCTGGGGCAGACGGCGCAGAGTTTTGCTTTTCCCCGGCCCCTGACCGAGATCCCCCTGGGGACAGGCGGCGCGGCCCTGACGGACGCAGTCCTGAGCCTGCCGCCCTTAAGCGCCTGGTTCGGACAGTTCTAGGATTTCCATGGCCTCAAGCGCGGCCTGCAACGGCAACAGCACGCATTTGTGCCGCGGCTTGTGCGCCACCAGCCCATCAAAGGCGGCATAGCTGTCGAAGGGCGCGGCAGGCGCGGCGCCTCCGGCCAGCAGGCTCTCCACCGCCGCCGCCAGGGTGGCGATCTCGGCGCGGTTAAGCCCCACCGCGTCGGCTCCCAGGATCGCTGCCGAGGCCTGGGCCAGAACACAGGCGCTGGTGTGATGGGCCAGGGCGGTGATGCGGCCGCCCACCAGCATCACATCCACCGTCACCCGGTCACCGCAGGCGGGATTGAACAGGGTGGCGCTGCCGGCCGGCTTGGGGAGGCGGCCGGCACCGGCGGCATCGGCAGCCAGGCGCAGGATTTCCTTGCGGTAGAGAGGATCGCTCATGGCGCAATATTAGGCCCTGATCGAGGCCGAAGCACGGCTATTCGTGTTCAACACGAATGTCAGAAAGTGAAGCAAGTCTTTTGAAAATCCAGCAATTATTCGGATTGATGGTCCGGACGTGTTGGCGGCGACAACCTTCAGGCGGCGGCAATGCGCGGCAGTGTCATGCGCACCCGCAGGCCGCCCTGTTCGCGATTTTCCAACGCGATGCTGCCGCCATGGCCTTCGGCGATGGCCTTGACCAGCGTCAGCCCCAGGCCGGTGCCGCCCGTGGAGGTGTTGCGGGAGCTTTCCAGCCGGACAAAGGGCTCGAACACGCGCTGGCGGTCGTCCTCGGGAATGCCGGGGCCTTCATCCTCGATCACGATCTCATAGCCGCCAGCGCTGTCGTTGATCTGGACATCGGCCCTCGTGCCATAGGCCACCGCATTCTCGACCAGGTTGCGGACGGCGCGGCGGATCTCATTGGGGCGGCAGGACACCGGGGCGGGGCTGTTATGGGTCTGCCAGGTGACGGGCTCGCCCATATCGTCCAGGTCGGCGACCAGGCTTTCCACCAGGGCCGAGAGGTCCACGCTGCGCTTGCTTTCGCCGCCGGCGCCGCGGGCGGCGGACAAGACCTGCTCTGTCAGGGCCTGGAGCTCGTCGAGATTGGCCTGTAGCCGGTCACGCAATTCCGCGTCTTCCACGAATTCCAGGTTGATGCGCATGGCGGTGATGGGGGTGCGCAGGTCATGGCCGACCGCGGACAAGAGGTGGCGCTGGGAATCCAGCGTCTTGGTGACTTTCTCGGTCATCCGGTTGAAGGCGATGGCGGCATTGCGGACATCGTCCGGGCCTTTTTCCTCGACCGGCGGGGCGTTGCCGCCATGGGCCACCACCGAGGCGGCCCGCGTCAGTTCCGACAGGGGCCGCACCACCCGGCGCGCCAGCAGGGCAGCCCCGGCGGAGGCCACCAGGATGGCGATCACCGTGGCCACCACGATTTCGACCGGCCAGTCCTCCGGCAGGCGCACATTGACGGCCGACAGGAAGGTTGCCTTGTCGAGCGGCACGATGATGCGGACCGCCTCGGAATTGCGGTCGCTGCCCACCGGCAACTGCTCGTCGGCGATAGCGGAAGGCTTTTCATGCAGCTGCACCGTGATCGGCGCCTGCTGGGCCGCCGCCGGCAGCACCGCCTTCAGGCGCTTGACCAGTTGAAGCTCCGTCTCGGTCATCGGCAGGGTTCTTGCCGGACGGGGAATCTCGGTGAATTGCCAGATGCGCGAACTGAGGGTCTTCATCACCACCGGCCGCGACTCCGGCGGAATGGCGCGCAGGGTGGTCAGCACGGTGGTGGCGCGGTCCAGCACGCGCTCGATCAGCGAGGCTTCGTTCTGCCGCTCATTGGCGTTTTCAAACCAGTAGGCGACGGAAAGGTTGGAGAGCACCACGGCGGCGGCGGTCACGGCGATCAGCTGGACCACCAGGGTGCGGGGCCAGAAACGCAATTTCGCGGGCAAAAATCTCATGCCGCTTCCGGCTCCATCGCAAAGATGTAGCCGCCTCCCCAGACCGTCTTGATATAGCGAGGATTCTTGGGGTCCGGTTCGATTTTCTTGCGCAGCCGGCTGACATGATTGTCGATCGAACGGTCGAACAGGTCGGCATCGCGGCCTTTTGTCAGATCGAGCAGCTGGTTGCGGGTCAGGGCGATCTTGGGCCGTTCCAGAAGGGCGCTGAGCAGGCGGAATTCGCCGCTGGAGAGCGGCAGGGCGATGCCGTCCGGCCCGATCAGTTCGCGCTGGCCGGTATCGAGCATCCATTCGCCGAAGCGGATGCGGTCGGCGCCGGGCGGCTTCTGGCGCGGCGGCAGGGCCTGGGTGCGCCGCAAGACAGCGGTGACGCGGGCGATGAGTTCGCGGGGGCTGAAGGGCTTGGCTATGTAGTCGTCGGCGCCCATCTCAAGCCCGATGATGCGGTCCACTTCCTCGCCGCGGGCGGTGAGCAGGATCACCGGGATCTGCGAGGTCTCGCGGATGGAGCGGCAGAGGCTGAGGCCGTCTTCGCCCGGCATCATGATATCGAGCACCACCAGGTCAATGGCGGCGGCCTTCATCAGCTTGCGGGCGGAGGCGGCATCGGGCGCGGTGGTGGCGCGATAGCCATGTTCGCGCAGGTAACGCGCCAGGGGCTCGCGAATGTCGCGCGCGTCTTCCACCAGCAGGACATGCGGCTTGGCTTCGTCTTTGACCATCGCGCGCAATTTGGGCCTTTCGATTCTCCTGCGCAAACAGGGATTTGTCGCAAACCCTGTCATTTTGAGGCATTTGGGGCAAAATCCAAAGCCCTAAGTTATTCCAGGATTTTTGCGGCGCAATATTACGCGCCGGCCATGACTATTGCGCGAATTGCTTTGCCCCCTCGCCATGGGATAGTCAGGCTTGGTGGCCCCAAAATTTCGCGGTTTCTGGCGTGCGCGCATTGCTGACGGCAGCTTTTCTGATTGTGGCCAGCGCTGCGCTGGCGGCGCCGGTCTGCCCCGCGCCCAAGGGAATGACGTTCCAGTTCGAGCGTAAAATCCACCGCGATGTAACGGGCTTTACCGAAGGCCTGGAGGTGCATGGCGGCGATTTCTACGAAAGCACCGGGGCGCTGGGCGGCGGCTCGCGGCTAATGCGGATCACCCCGGAAGGCCATGTCACGCTGCTGAACGATTCCGGCGAGAAATATTTCGGCGAAGGCCTCACCTTCCTGGGCGAGCGGCTGTACCAGCTGAGCTGGCAGGATCACGAGGTTTTTGTCTATGACCAGGACGTCAAGCTGCTGCGCACCATGCGCAATCCGCACGAAGGCTGGGGCATGACCAATGACGGGCGTTACCTGATATTCGGAGACGGCAGCGACCAGCTTTATTATGCCGAGCCGGACGATTTCGCCATCAAGGGCAGCATCAGGGTGCGCCGCGGGGCCGAACCGGTGACGAATGTCAACGAGCTGGAATATGTCGCGGGGAAGATCTACGCCAATATCTGGATGACCCGCAGCATTGTGCGGATTGACGCCAAGACCGGCTGCATCGAGGCCGAAGCCGATATGAGCCCGCTCTGGGGCCACATGACCGAGGCCGAGCGCCGCACCACCGACAGCGACAGCGATTTCGTGCTCAACGGCATCGCCTATGACCCGGCCAGCCAGCTTTTCACCGTCACCGGCAAGGAATGGCCGATGCTGTTCAGCGGCAGGTTCCGGGACCAGGAAGGCCCTGCAAAGCCCTAAGTCCCGGATTTCATTGCCCCCTGCCGGCCAAGCGTGTAAGGACTGCGGCATCAGGGACGGGCTGATTTTTGACCCGGCTTGCCTTAAGATTCGGAGCGTAGCGCAGCCTGGTAGCGCATCTGCTTTGGGAGCAGAGGGTCGTGTGTTCGAATCACACCGCTCCGACCATCCCCGTTTTCGTTAGCGAGCCTCTTGGCGAGCTTACGAACAACGGAGGACCGCACCGAGCGAAGCGAGGGCGGACGTAGAAACGAACTGAGTAGGAGTCTTTTCATGCGTGCCCGCATCTACAAACCGGCCAAGAATTCCATGCAGCAGGGCAAGGCCCGCACTAAGCTATGGCTGCTGGAATATGAGCCGGAAAGTCCCAAGGTGCCGGACCCCCTGATGGGCTGGACCAGCTCGCACGACATGCGCCAGCAGGTGGCGCTGGAGTTCGACACAAGCGAAGAGGCGGTGGCTTATGCCGCGCAGCATGGCATCGATTTCCAGGTGTTCGAGCCGCATGCCCCCAAGCCCAGACCAAAATCCTATTCCGACAATTTCCGCTTCGACCGCAAGCAGCCCTGGTCGCACTGACGGCGAGGGGCGGGAACGCCAGTTTTTCGATTAGAATACCGGCACGACTCCGTAGCTCAGCTGGATAGAGCACCTGCCTTCTAAGCCGGTGGTCGCTGGTTCGAATCCAGCCGGAGTCGCCATTCCATTTTATAATTGGTCGCGTTCGTACGCTGTCGCTACGAACCCTTCGCCGGGCCAAAGGTCCGCTGGACCTTTGGCTGATCCGGCTCAACCAGCCGGAGTCGCCACCGTCCTGGTACGCGCATTGTTTCCCGACGATGTTTTTAAGGCCGGCGCCCGGCAAACCTGGGATCGGGTATGCGCCGGACGCAGGGCCAGACAGGGTTTGCCGGGGATTTTCGCGCCGTGCCGGACTTGCCCCCCACCAAATCAGGATATATAGTCATATGTATGACTGTGTGATTGCGCTGTATGCTGTGCAGGGTCAGACCAGTTTCTCGGGGCAACCCGGGAATTACAGCAGACGTCCCAGCTTCCCCCCGGATGACAGTCTGCTTCTTGCGCCGCTGGATCAAAATCCAGCGGCGTTTTTTTGTCCAGGCGCGACAAACCCGCAAAATTCTTCAATGAGAAAGCACCGGCGGGCCGCCCTGTTCAGGAGCGCCCCGCCGATTTTCCATCACGTACCGCCCGGCAGGCTGAAGCAGAGATAGTCGCCGGAATAGTTGCCGCCGCTGACCGCTACGATGATGTACTGCTTGCCATCATAGCTGTAGGTCATGGGCGAACCGCTTTGCGGCGCGGGCATCCAGACGGCGCCCACTTCCTGGCCGGTCTTCTGGTCATAGCCCCGCAGGTATGCGCCGCGGGGATGGCCGTTCGAGGTCGAGTAGAGGCCGTCACCCTGGATCACCAGGCTCTTGGTGAGCGCGATGCCGTCCTGCGCCGACTGGCCGGTCTTGGGAATGGTCATGCCCTTGAGCTGCGGGTTGTTCTTGATCTCGTCGGGCGTGTCGCCATTGGGGACCTGCCAGAGCTGCTCGCCCGTATCCAGGCTGATCGCGGTGAGCAGGCCGTAAGGCGGCTTGACCAGGGGCAGGCCACCCAGGTTGCGCGGCGGCGGCGCTTCCACGGCGGTCTGCGGATGGGCCGCCAGCGCGGCCGCCAGCTTCTGTTCGTCGGCGCTGACCTTGGGCGCATCCGAGGATGTCCCGAAGCCCGGTCCGCCATTGATGCGGAAGGGCTGCCCGCCCGTGCCTTGAAGATATTTCAGGTCGGCCAGGCCGGGCGGCGGTTCGACAAGGCCCAGCATCTCGACGCCGGCATTGGCCGCCGGCGCGAACACGACATGGGTTTCCGGGTTGAAACCGGCGCCGGGCCAGTTGGTGCCGCCGCCGCCATGGCCGATCAGCAGCGTGCCATAGGGGCCGCCCACCTTGCTGACCACGGCAGGCCCGAACATCGGCGCCGGCCGGTAGTATTTCTTGATGATGTCCTGCGCCTGGGCCTTCATCTGCGGGGTGAAGTCGATCAGGTCGTTGGTGGTGACTTCCTGGCGCGCATAGGGCAGGGGCTTGGTCGGGTAGGGCTGGGTCTTGGAGGTCTTTTCGCCCGGCACATCCGATTGCGGCACCGGCTTTTCGACGATCGGCCATACCGGTTTGCCGGTGATGCGGTCGAAGACATACAGGAAGTTTTCCTTGCTGGGCACGGCCACCAGCTTGCGCGGCTGGCCGTCGATCGTGGCGTTCACCAGCAGCGGCGGCGAGGACATGTCATAGTCCCAGATCGGGTGATGCACGACCTGGAAATACCACTTCAGCTTGCCGGTGGTGAGATCCACGGCGACCAGGCTGTCGCCATAGAGATCGTTGCCGGGCCGCGCGCCGCCATAATAGTCGTCGGTGGGGTCTTCGATCGGCAGATAGGCGGTATTGAGCTCAGGGTCGGCGGTGATGGACGCCCAGGTGCCGGTGTTGCCGTTGAAGTCAGCGGCATTCTTCTCCCAGCTTTCATAGCCGGCTTCGCCCTTTTGCGGGATGTTGTGGAAAGTCCAGAGCAGCTTGCCGGTGCGCGTATCGAAGGCGCGGGTGAGGCCCTTGGTATTGTTCTGCTCCAGCGGCTGAGCGCCTTCCTTGAAGGAGGATCCCACCAGGATGGTATTGCCCACGACGGTGGGAGCGCTGTGCAGGCCGATTTCGCCGGTCACCAGGTCGATCTGCTGGTAGACGCCCGGCTGGCCGAAGACGCCGTGATAGGCGCCGACCTTCAGGTCCACAATGCCGTGCTCGCCGAAGGAATCGACAGGCTGGCCGGTATGGGCATTGAGCGCCACCATGCGATAGCCGGTGGTGAGGTACAGGATGCGGTCATCACCATTGCCGTCGCTCCAGTAGGACACGCCGCGGCCGGAAAGCTGGCGCGGCGACAGGGCGGCGCGCAGGCCTTCATTCATGGAGTAGACCCATTTCAGTTCGCCGGTCTTGGCGTCCAGCGCCACCACGTCGCGGCGCGAACCGCCAGTGGTATAGACGGTGCCGTTCACTTCAATCGGAGTGCCTTCCAGCTTGAATTCGGGATGGGCACCGAGCTGGTCGGTCTTGAAGTGCCAGGCGACTTCCAGCTTGTTGAAGTTCGAGGCGTTGATCTGGTCGAAGGGCAGGTAGCGCGATCCGCTGGTATCGGCGAAATAAAGCGGCCAGTCGCCCTTGGCGGTCGAAGGCTGGCCATAGGGCGCGGTCTGCGCACCGGACTGGCTGGCGAGAATGAACGGCGCAAGCGCGATCGCCGCAACGGACGACAAAGCGCGCAATGAGAATCTGGTATTGGACATGGTTTCGCTCCCCGGTATTTTTTTGAGCGGCCCCACCACTGGCAATTGCCGCGCAGCCGCGACGCGGTATCGGCACAGAACTTTTCACAGGCGGGACGGGTTGGCAATGTCGCCCGGTTCCACCTTGCGCTGCACAATGACAGGACCGGTCAAGGGGCAGACAGCCGAAATTTCCGGAAAATCCTTTTGCGTCAATGCCCGCGCCGCGTGACGGGCGGCCGGCGCCTAAATCTGCAGCACGCCCTGGGGCGCTTCGCGCGCCGGCTTGGGGGCCGCGCCGCGGCGGGCAAAGGCCAGCACATGGTGCATGGTTTCCTTGAGGCCCGTCGTCACCACATCGCATTCGGTGGCCTCGACGCTGTCGAGATAGCGCGAAGCATCGCTGCCGATACCCCAGAAGATCGCCATCACCGGCACATCGGGCATGCGCTTGCGCAGGCGCCGCACCTGATAGCGGGCATTCTTATAGGTGCCCGGCTCAAGATAGGAGACGCAGGCGACGCAGACATCGTCCACGTTGAGGGTGTTGATCTGGGCTGCAGAGGTTTCGTCGGATGACACCACCCGCGCCCCGATGCCGTATTTCTTCAGCATGTCCACCAGCAGCAGGGCGGCGGCTTCATCCAGCGGGCCGCGCCCGGCGACGCACATCACCGGGGTATGGCGCCAGGTGGACGGCAAGTCGCCCAGGGCGCGGGCGGCGCCCGGGTCCTCGCGGTCCGAGAGATTTTCGATCAATCCCTTGATGGCGTCGCGGATGCGGGTCTGGCGGGTGGGATCGAGCACGCCGCGATTGACATCGGCCTGGGCCAGGACCAGCGCCTTGGCCGCAACCTCGTCATAATAGGCGCTGAGCGAATGTTCGCGCAGGAATTCCTCGGCATCCTGGGCGGCGTCGTCGGGATTGTCCGCCAGCATGCGCAAATAAAGGCTTTCCTCCATCGACAAGGCGGGCTGGTCGCCCAGCATGACATCGAGGAATTTGAGGCTCTCGATATGCCGTCCCAGCACCACAAAGCACATGGTCAGCGGGGTAGAGAGCAGCAGCCCCACCGGTCCCCACAGCCAGGTCCAGAACACCGCCGCCACCACGACCGCGACGGCGGAAAGGCCCATGCTGCGGCCATAAACGAAAGGCTCGACCATCTGGCCGATCGTGGCCTCGACGCCGCCGAACAGTACCATCACCCAGGCCAGCATGGACCAGCCGGGATCCACCGCCACCGCCAGCACGGCGGGAAACAGGAAGGCGATGGGCACGCCGACATAGGGCACAAAGCGGAACAGCATGCCGATCAGGCCCCACAGCCCGGCATTGGGAATGCCAATCACCCAGAGTCCGGCGCCGATGATGATGCCGAAGCAGGCATTGATCGCGGTCTGCAGGAAAAGATAGCGCGACAGCCGGTTGGCCGCTTCGTCCAGCGCCACGGTGGTGCGCTGCATGTCGCCCGATCCGGCCAGGCGCACGAAGCGGTCGCGCAGATCGTCCTTCTGCAGGAGAATGAATCCGACAAACACCAGCACCAGCGCCACCAGGCCCAGCGGCTCCAGCAGCGGGCCCAGCACATCCCCGGCCAATGTCCAGGGCGCCACGGTTTCGCGCTGTACCACCACTGGCACCGGCGTGTCTTCGGTGATGACGCCGCCCGGCACGGTGGAGGGGCGGTCCCTGCCGCCGTTGATCTGCTCGCCGATGACTTCGATGGTGCGGTTGAGGCGGCTGAAGGTGCCGCCGCTGGCGGTGCCGCGAATGGAGAGAATCTTGCGGGAGATGTTGTTCTGGTAGCTGGGCAGATCGCCGGCCAGGCCGGCGAACTGGGAGCCGACAAAGGTGCCGATGGCGGCGATCAACACCAGCGCCACGACCAGGCTGAGCAATACCGACGGCACATGGCCCAGCCGCATATGCCTGAGCATCGCCACCAGCGGGGCCAGGGCGAAGGACAGCAGCACCGCCAGCGACAGGGGCATCAGCACCGGGCGGCCGACATAGAGCCCCGCCACGACCACGGCGAAAATAACCGCGGTCATGAATTTGTTGGTCAGGGAGTCGGCGGCGGGCGGGATTTTGAGGTCGGCCATGATCCTGAACTTGGAAAGCGACTCTACTATAGCGCGGAAGCGGCCCTTTCGGCCTCATTTCAGTTGGCGGAAAAAGCAGGATGGCGCCCCGGTGTGGCAGGCCGGACCCATCTGGTCCACCTTCAGCAGCAGGACATCGCCGTCACAGTCCATGAAAGCCTCGACCAGCCGCTGGTGATTGCCGCTGCTTTCGCCCTTCTTCCAGACCTTCTGGCGGGAGCGCGACCAATAGGTGACCTCGCCGCTGGACAAGGTGTGCTCCAGAGTCTCGCGCGTCATCCAGGCGAACATCAGCACCTGACCGGTGGCATGGCTCTGGGCGATTACCGGCACCAGGCCCTTATCGTCGAATTTGACCGCCGCGATATAGGCGGCATGGCTCAGCAGGTCGGTCATCTATGCTCTTTCAGGCGGGCCAAGCCCTTGTCCAGGTCGGCGATCAGATCGTCCGCATCTTCCAGCCCGGCATGGATACGCAGGATCGGACCCTCGGCCGGGAAGGAGGACACGGTGCGCTTGATATGGGCGGGGCTGATCAGACTTTCAAACCCGCCCCAGGACCAGCCGATGCCGAAATGGGCCAGCCCGTCCACAAAGGCGGCGACCGCCGCCTTGGGCGCCGGTTTCAGCTCAAAGCCGAACAACCCGCAGGCGCCTTTGAAATCGCGCTTCCACAGGGCGTGGCCGGGATCGCCGGGCAGGGCGGGATAAAGGATGCGCGTGACTTCGGGCCGGGCCTGGAGCCACAGGGCCAGTTTCATCGCCGTTTCCTGATGCCGCTTCAGCCGCACCGCCATGGTGCGCAAGCCCCGCAGCGCCAGGAAAATATCGTCGCCGCCGCAGGCCAGGCCGGTGGTGCCATGATACTGGACCAGCCTTGCGGCATGGTCCTTGTTGGCGGTGATGGCGCCCATATTCACATCGGCATGGCCGCCAATATATTTGGTCACCGCCTGGATCGAGAGATCCACGCCATGGGCCAGGGCGGGAAACAGCAGCGGCGTCGCCCAGGTATTGTCCATCAGCACGGATGCGCCATGCGCGTGGGCGATCCTGGCGATGGCGGGAATATCCTGCATCTCGAACGTGAGCGAGCCGGGACTCTCGCAGAACACGGCTTTGGTATTGGGCTTCAGGTAGGGCGTGATGTCGGCCGTGGGGGGGTAATAGCTGGTCTCGACGCCGAAGCGGGCAAGAACCTTGTCGCAAAAATCGCGCGACGGCTCATAGCAGCTGTCCAGCATCAGCAGATGATCGCCCGCGCCCGCCACCGCCAGGATGGCGGTGGCGCAGGCATTCAGCCCCGACGGCACCAGCACCGTGCGGGCGCCGCCTTCCAGGGTGCAGATCGCCTCTTCCAGGCTGCGTGATGTCGGCGTGCCGCGGCGGCCATAGGGATATTCCTGGGTGCGGTTTTCCAGCGCCGCTAGGCTGGGGAACAGGATGGTCGAGGCGCGATAGACCGGCGTGTTGACGGCGCCGAAATGCGCATCGCTCATGCGTCCGGCGGCAACGATGGTGGTTTCCGGCTTGTCGTCGCCAGGTCCTTTGTCGTCAGTCATGGGTTTTCTGCAGGAAGGGGCGCAGCGGTCTTTCCATTGCCCAGATGATGGCCCCGGAGATGAATCCGATGCCGGCGATCATCAGGAAGAATTGCGGATGTTCCATCCGCTCCCAATAGGTGCCAAGCCAGCCCTGCAGGAAGCCGCCGCCCAGGAAATTTGGCGCGAAATTGGCCGCGAACATCAGCGAGATGATGCGGGCCGGGGCGATCTTGGAATAAAGCGACATGCTGATGGGCGATAGATAGATTTCCCCGATGGTGATCAGGAGGAAAAACGCCAGCAGCCACAGCCAGCTGATCCGGCCGCTGCCGCCATGCCAGGCGGCGAAGGCCATCACGACATAGGACAGCGCCAGCAGGACGCAGCCGATGGCGATCTTGAACATGGAATTGGGTTCCTTGAGGCTGCGGGCCTGGCTGGTCCACAGCGCGATTACAAAGGGCGTGAAGGCGAAAATGATGAAGGGATTGAAGGCCTGGAACCAGGTCACCGGAATTTGCAGGTCGATCAGGCCGGGGATCAGCCGCCGGTCGGTGTTGGCATCGGCGAACAGGGCGATGATGTTGCCCTGCTGTTCGTAGCAGGCCCACCACAGGGTCAGCGGAATGATCAGCAGGATCAGGGCGCCCACGGATTTCCATTCCGCGTGCGTCAAGGGCTGGCGCGGCGCTTTTTCGGATTTCTGCTTCAGGCCTTCCGCGGGTAGATATTTCCAGCCCCACAGATAGGTGGCCAGCGCCACGATCATGCCGACGCCGGCGGCGCCGAAGCCGTAATGCCAGCCCATCTCCTCGCCCAATGTGCCGGCGACCAGCGGCGCGACGAAGGCGCCAAGATTGGTGCCGACATAATAGATGGAATAGGCGCGGTCGCGGCGTTCATCGCCCAGCTGGTAGAGCATGCCGACCTGGGCGGAGGTGTTGGTCTTGAAAAAACCGCCGCCGAAAATCAGCAGGCTGAGGGCGGGAAACAGCAGGCCCTCGGACGCCATCATGAAATGGCCGAACGCCATCATCACGATGCCGATGATCGCCGCCTTGCGCTGGCCGATGAAATTGTCGGCCACCCAGCCGCCCAGCCAAGGTGTGGCATAGATGAGGCCGGTATAGGTGCCATAGATCAGCGAGGAGAGCGGCTGGACACCCAGCGGCCCGAACATCATCTCGTAGAAAGCTTTGACCTGCGGGTAGAACAGCACGTTTTCAACATGGCCGGTCAGGAACAGATATTTGGTGAGGTAAAGCACCAAGAGGGCGCGCATACCGTAATAGGAAAAGCGCTCCCACATCTCGGTGGTGAACAGGAAGGTCAGGCCGCGCGGATGCCCGAACAGGGTTTTTTCGGGCGCGGAATCGATAATGGCCATGGCTTCCCCGGATGTTGCCGTCCGACCTTGCCGCAAAGCCGGGCCGGGTTGCAACCGGACGCCCGCAACGGGCGCTTTCTTAAGCCGGACGGGTTTCCGGCGGCTTCTGGCCTTCCAGCAATTCGACAAAACGCTCTTCGCGCGAATAGGGGGCAAACCCCATGCGCTGATAGAGCGGCAGGGCGCGGGGGCTGTCGAGGGTGCAGGTGTTGACCAGAAGCCGGGAAATGGGATGGGCCCAGGCGTTCATGCAGGTGTGATAGAGGAAAAAGAAACTGAGATGCCTGCCTTGCGCCTCGGGCATCAGGCCGAAATAGGCGATATTGGCGGTGCCGTCGGGCTTGAGCTCGATTTCGGACATCCCGGCCGGATTACCATCCGCATACAGAACATACAGGAAGTTGGTGGGGGCGTGGATGATCTCGGCCAGCTTGTCGGGACTGAGCTTGCGCCGGTCCACCCAGAAATACCTGTCCCCGATCGTGTCATAGAGATAGCGGTAGAAGTGCGTCG
>CAIOFO010000030.1 GCA_903857685.1 uncultured Alphaproteobacteria bacterium | reverse complement strand
TTCCATGCTTTACTAAAATCCGGGCAAGGCGGATGCGGCTGGCTGCGCTGGTTTCTCGGCGGCGCCTTGTCGTGTTAGGTTTGCGCATTCAAAAACCGGGAGGGAAACAAAACTATGAATAACACTTTGAAATTTCTGCTTGTTGCATCGGTCCTGACACCTGTGGCGGTCTATGCCCAGCCCAGGCCGGGAAATCCGACCACCGCCACCGTCATCACCAAGGAAGAAATCGCCAAGATCAGCGCCACGGAACAGTCTCTGAAGACCAAGGATGAAAATTCCAAGGTGGTTGATATCGGCGACGGCTACAGCATGGAAGTCGGCGTCATTCACCGCGGCTCAACCCGCACCCCGGCGCCCCCGCCGCCCGCTGGCGCCGCTGCCGCCGGTGGCGGCGATCGCGGTCCGTGCGGCAAGACCGTGGCCACCGTTCCGGCTGGGGCCGAAAAGGGCGCCCTGACGCACGACACCCAGACCGAAGGCTACTACATCACTTCCGGCGCTGGCGTGGCGTTCATTGACGGCTATGTCATCAATGGCAAGCACAGCACCGCCAACCCCGATGGCGGCCCGAATGGCCCCACCTGCGGCGGCATGTCGGTTGGTTCGCACCGGGTCAACCTGAAAGTCGGCGACGTGCTGATCGTTCCGCCGGGCGTTGTGCATGGCTGGGCCGACATTGCCGATCATGTCGACTATCTCAGCTTCCGCCCGTCGCATGGCGTGATGAAGAATGGCTGGGTGAACCCCACCATCGCGAAGTAAGATTGCTCTGCACTTGCGCCACGCGGGACTCTGCCCGCGTGGCGCGGGCGGAGTGTTTGGCCGGCGACGCTGGCCGGCTGTTCAATTCCCACATCAGGGTTTAGGCAAAGACTGGCACCAGGATCGGTCCGGTCAACAATTCCATGCGCAACGCGGCAACACTCATCGCGATCCTGTCCCTGCTGGTGGCGATGTTCTGCTTCCAGGGCGGCGCATCCCTTGCCAAGACGCTGTTTCCGCTGGTGGGCGCCCAGGGCGCAGCCGCGCTGCGGGTGGGATTGTCCGCGCTGATTCTGCTGGCCGCCGGCAGGCCCTGGCGCGCCCGCATCACGCGGCAAAACTGGCGCGCGCTTGCGGTTTACGGCGCCTCTCTCGGTCTGATGAATTTGCTGTTCTACATGGCGCTGCGCACCGTGCCGCTTGGAATTGCCGTGGCGCTGGAATTCTCGGGTCCTCTGGCGGTGGCGCTGCTGTCGTCGCGGCGCGGGATGGACTTCGCCTGGATCGCGCTGGCCGTGGCGGGACTGGCCTTCCTGCTCCCCCTCACCCGCGCCACACCCGAATTGAACCCGCAAGGCGCGGCGCTGGCGCTGGGCGCGGGCGCCTGCTGGGGACTTTACATCGTCTTCGGGCAGAAGGCCGGCGCCGCGCATGGCGGCAGCACCACCATGCTTGGAAGCGTCGTTGCCGCCCTCGTCGTGGTGCCGTTCGGCATCGCACGGGCTGGCGCGGCTCTTCTGCAGCCCAGCCTGTTGCCCTTTGCGTTGCTGGTGGCGGCGCTGTCCAGCGCGCTGCCCAATTCCCTGGAGATGGTGGCGCTGCGGCGGCTGCCGGCCCGGGTGTTCGGCACCCTGATGAGCCTTGAGCCGGCGGTCGCCGCCCTGATGGGCTTGGTGCTCTTGCGGGAAAGCCTGGCGCCGCTGCAATGGCTGGCGATCGGGGCGGTCATGCTCGCTTCGGCGGGCATGGCGCTGACGGCGCGCGATCCGGCGCCCACCATCGCGGCCTGATTTCCGTTCAAGTCGAATCAAGGACTTGTGCGGTCCCGCGCGCGCTTCCAACCGGCACGCGGGCAATGCTACGGTTTGGCGGATATTGGAGGGACCCGCCTTGGAACAGCAACGCAGAAAAATGCCGCCCGAAGCGGTGGAATTATACACGCGCTTCATTCATGGCGAGATCAGCCGCCGCGCCTTCGTCAATGGCGTCAAGCGCTACGCCGTCGCCGGCATGACCGCCGCGGCGATGATCGACGCGCTGATGCCGAACTATGCGGCGGCGCAGCAGATCTCCAAGACCGACGAGCGCATCAAGGCAAGTTATGAAACCATCCCTTCGCCGGACGGCAACGGCTCCATCAAGGGCTATTTCGTCCAGCCCGCCAGCCAGGTCACGCGCGATGAAAAGCCCGCCAAGCTGCCCGGCATCATCGTCATCCACGAAAACCGGGGGCTTAATCCGCATACGGAAGATGTCGCGCGGCGCTTCGCGCTGGAAAATTTCATGGCCTTTGCGCCGGACGGGCTGACATCGGTCGGCGGCTATCCCGGCGACGACTACAAGGGCGGCCTGCTGTTCAACAAGGTCGACAAGGCCAAGATGACCCAGGATTTTGTCGCCGCCGCGCGATGGTTGAAAAATCGCCCGGATTGCACGGGCAAGATCGGCGCCACCGGCTTCTGCTTTGGCGGCGGCATTGCCAATACCCTGGCTGTTCTGCTTGGTCCGGATCTGGCGGCGGCCGCGCCGTTCTACGGCGCCGCCCCCAAGCCTGAGGATGTGGCCAAGATCAAGGCGGCTATCCTGATCAACCATGGCGGGCTCGACAAGCCGGCGGTGGATGGCTGGCCTGCCCAGGAAGCGGCGCTGAAGGCCAACAACATCCGTTATGAAGGCCACATCTGGCCGAATTCCGTGCATGGCTTTTTCAATGACGCCACGCCGGAGCGCTACAACAAGGTGACGGCGGCGCAGGCCTGGACGCGCACGATCGAATGGTTCAACCAGTATGTGCGGGGAACGCCGGCCTGAGCGCGCCAGCCCGCGCCGCAGTTACGGCCGTGGCACTGGGCGCCGCCGGTCTTGTGCTGGCTGGCTGTGTGGCCGCCGGCGGCGGCGCAGGCCCGTCCGCCTACGCCTTTGCGGCAGCCTGCCCGCCCTTCGATCCCGATGCGACGCATTCCTGCCTGATCAATTCGGAACGATGGTCGGAAATTGCCGAATTGCCGGAATCCCCTGGCGTGTACCGCTATTGCGCCTGGCCGGGACTGCTGTCCGGCGACTACCGCGCCAGATACCGCGACCTGGATGGAACGATCCACGATTATACGGAAGCTCCTGCCCCGACACCCAGCTTTTTGCTTGAGGCGCGCAAGGGCGCGGGCAATTCTGCGGCGACGGAATTGATTGAATACCGGATGATCCCGAGGACCCATCCCTGTCCGGATGCGCCGCCCTGATCGCAATGGTCCGGTGAAGGACGGGTCCCGCCGGGCCGCAATGTGCTAGAGTTTGTACGGCAGCAACTATTGGAGGGCTTATGAAAAAGCCGTTTTTCGCGGTGATGGCCGTGATTCTCAGCATTGCTGTGCCTGCCCAGGCGCAGTTCGGCCGGATCCTGCTGCCGCCGCGCAATGCCAATGAGGGATACGAGACCGGCCTGGATGTCCTGCGCTTGTGCGTTGCACCCGAAGAAACCGAATTGCTGCAATGCCTGGGCTTCCTGGAAGCAAGCAACGATGGTCTGGTGAAAGAGCGCACCGACGCCGGTCTGCCGCCCTGCTATCCCGCCGCGGAAAAGGTGGACCTGGTCGCCATCCAGCAAACCTTGATCGCCTATCTCATCGCCCATCCCGAACACCGTCCCGACCTTGGCGCCAAGGTTGTCCGCACGGCGATCATGGCGCGATGGTGCACCGCAAGGTAGCCGCGCGATTTCCGCCAATACCGGCAATTCGCGGAAATCCTTTCGCGCTTGCATCAAAAGATCGCAAAGAGACGAATTACCGGGCAATGGTATTCGCGCCACATTGTAATCTCCGTTTCAGTTGAGATAATGTGGCGAACATTTGATACGTTTTGGGAAAATCCCAAAATCGAAATAATCAAGAGCCGCAGAATAGCGGTGACAAAGACCGGGGGAATAGCAGCCACTTCTTGACAGGACCTGACATGGCGGCAGCGATGGCTGCCATGGCTCATTCATAACCCCCACAGGCCATCGCGGCGTTCGTGTAGCTCAATCCGCGGCAAAGACCGCAAACCTGGGGAGAAGGTCATGCACAAGTCCACTCTGCTTGCCACATCGTCAATTTTGGCGGTGTCTTCGGTTCTGTCAGTGAATGCCGCTTTTGCGCAAGGCGGCGACATTGAGCAGGTGGTTGTCTCCGCCTCGCGCATTTCGATCGCCGGTTACCAGCAGCCCACCCCGGTCTCGGTGATCGGCGCAGCGCAGCTGGCCGAAGCCGCCAATGCCGATATTGGCGACACGCTGCGCGAGATGCCCTCGATGGGCGCCTCTCCGACGCCCGAAAAAGGCACCAGCGGCAATGCCTCCAATTCGCAAGCGACGGGCGTCAGCGGCGTCAACCTGCGCAATTTGGGCACCGGCAGAAACCTGGTCCTGTTCGACGGCCAGCGTATCGCATCCCCCCAGCTTTCCGGCGGTGTGGATCTCAGCGTGATTCCCTCCAGCCTGGTGCAGCGGGTGGACGTGGTGACCGCAGGCGCCTCGGCCGCATGGGGCTCGGACGCTGTCTCCGGCGTCATCAACCTGATCATCAACAAGAGCTTCACCGGCTTCAAGGCCAGTATTGACGGCCAGGACACCGAAACGGACTTACGCCGCAGCTATGGCTTTACCGCCACGGAAGGTTTCGACTTTGACGGCGGGAGAGCCCATGTCGTCGGTGCGATCACCTACAACAACAGCCCGTCAACGGTGTTCCAGAGTTCGGCCCACTGGTTCAACCGTCCCTGCGTGATGCAAAACCCGGCCTACAACGCGGTCACCAATCCCAATGTGCCGATGGATCTCCACTACACCAGTTGCGGGCAAAACTCCGTGGCGGGCGGCTCCATCATCACCGGGCCGATGGCGGGTGTCGGCTGGGGTCCGGGTGGCACCATAATTCCTTTTATTGTAGGCATTAACAAATTCTATAATAATACAGGCGTCCTCACCACTAGTGCTTCCAGCACGGTCGGCGGCACGCCCAACCAGGCCAACTCGGCAGCCCAGATCGGCTTGCTGACCTTCCCGCTGCAGCAGGGAACCGGCTTCTTCTATGGCAGCTACAAGATCACGCCGGATATCCAGGCCGGGCTGATGCTGAATTATGGCTGGGACAAGACCCACAGCTCCAGCCTTACCGTCAACACCTCGGTCACCATCAAGACCGACAACGCCTACCTGGATCCCACCCTCGCGGCCCGCATGGCAACGCTGGCCCTGACTTCGTTCAGCCTTCAGACCAACGCCACCGATGGCGTCAACCTGAGCAATGCCGGGGACCTCAATACCTTCTTCAATGCCCTGGGCACGCCAGTTTCCCAAAATGTGCGCCAGATGTACCGCGCCGTCTTCACGCTGGATGGCGCGCTGGGCGAAGACTGGTCGTGGAATGCCGGCCTGCAGCACAGCGAGAGCCACCAGCACGAAATCGACACCCATATCAACATCACCCCGAACGTGCAGCTCGCCGCCGACGCGGTGCGCGTCACCTTTGCCAATGCCGGTACGTCAGGCCTGGCGATCGGCAGTATCGCCTGCCGCTCCACCCTGACGGCGCCGACCAATGGCTGCGTGCCCGCGGACTTCATGGGCACCGGCGTTATGAGCGCGGCCTCGCTGGCTTACATGTCGGACAATAACGACTGGTCGTTCATCAACATCGAGCAGGACACGGCCGACGTGTCCATGCAGGGCAAGCTGCCCTGGGACCTGTTGGGGGCGGGTGCTCCGTCCATCGCCTTCGGCGCTAACTACCGCAAGGAGGCCGAGGTCTCCACCGCGGCCTATAACCCGACCAACATCCTGCTGGGCGGCGGCAACTTCCAGCCTTCGCGCGGCGAATACAACGTCGAGGAAGGCTTCGCGGAAATCGATCTGCCGATAATCAAGGATGGCATCGTTCAGAGCCTTGCTGGAAATATCGCTGCGCGTTACACCAGCTACTCGCTCAGCGGAGCGGTGCAGACGTGGAAACTGGGCCTAGCCAGCCAGATCAATGACGATGTCCGCGCGCGCGTCACCTGGTCCTACGACATCCGTGCTCCCAACCTGAACGAACTGTTCGGTTCCATTACCGCCTCTGGTGGCCAGACCGATTACAAGACAAACGCTTCTGTTACCTCGGCCTTCTCAAACTCCACCTTCAATTTGAACCTGAAGCCGGAGAAGTCCACCACTGTCTCGGGCGGCTTGGTCCTCACCCCGCATTGGGTTCCGGGCCTGACCATGTCCGCCGACTGGTATTCGATCAACGTGAAGGGAATCATCGCCACGCCCAGCGCGCTGGTGACGTTGACCTTCTGCCAGCAAGGGGTTGCCTTCTATTGCAACAATTACATCTATGGCGCCCCCAAGACCACGGCGAATCCCAACGGTCTCTCTGTCCTCAATCTGGTGCCGACGAACAACGGCTTCCTGCAGACCTCGGGCCTCGATTTCCAGGCGGATTATTCGATGGACCTGTTCTCGGGAACCCTGGCCTGGCATCTGCTGGGCAATTATACCGACGAGACGACCGAGGCGGTCTTCGGCGCCACGCCGTACGATGCGGTCGGCAGCATGGGCGGCGACTCGGTGTTCACGGGTGTGCCCAAGATGCACATTACGGAGTCGGCGACTTACAGCGATGGTCCATGGAGCGGCACGGTGCAGGGCCGTTATATCGGCTCGGCCCGCATCAACAATGCCTGGACGGCGGGCAAGCAGATCGACTGGAACACCGTCTCGGCGGTGGCCTATCTCGATCTGCGCGGCACCTACAAGTGGAACGACAATGTCCAGTTCTACACGTCGGTGGACAATACCCTCGACATTCCGCCTCCGCAGGTCGTGGGCGGTGGCCCCGGCACAAATGGCGGTACATCAACAAACGTCAGCGAATACGACACGCTGGGCCGCATGTATCACGCCGGCGTTCGGTTCAACTTCTAGGCATCGCCAATGGACCCACTTCCCTGACGGGGGTGGGGCCAGACAACGGATTGCTCCGATACTTCAATCTGGCGGAGCATATGTCGGCCTCGGATGTCTCTCGGCTGCCGAGGCGAACTGTTGACCCGGCAGCTCGCGCTGCCGGGTCTTTTTTGACAGGCCGGATACCGGCCCGGTCCTTGTCGCAAAAAATACCCAGCAGCACGAATGCTGCTGGGTTTGAGTTACGTCTCGGTAGCCGGAGAGCCCTCCGAGAACGGGTATTACAAGACAAGCCCGGAACAATTCCGGGGCAATGTGGCGGGCCTGTCATGAAGACAGGCCCACGCGATGCTCAGAAACTGAAGCGGACGCCGGCGTGGTACATGCGGCCCAGCGTGTCATAGACGCCCACGGCGGTTGACGAACCGCCATTGGTGCCGGGGGCGGTGCCCACGGTCAGGGGCGGCGGCGTGTCCAGGGTGTTGTC
>CAIOFO010000029.1 GCA_903857685.1 uncultured Alphaproteobacteria bacterium | reverse complement strand
GCCAGATTGACGATGCGCGTAAAGGCTAAGCCAAATTCTCATAGAATTGCGTCAGGCGTCCGATATTACGGTCAATGGACAACTCCGTTCTGGCCTGCTGAAAAACATCAACGCCGGGCCGGTGTGCCAAGGCCGTTTTCAGATCCGCTTCCGCCAAAAGTTGCGTCGTATCACAAACAATTCCCGCTCGCCGGAATGTTCGATACATAAAACTCAGCTGTTTATGGAGTATCAACCCAAGACCGGCGTCCAAATAATCGAAGGTCCGGCTTGAGCCGCAAAAGGGAAACCGCGCGGGATTGTGACCTGCCCAGGGCAGATCGAAACTTAGGCCGTTGCTGACGCCGGCGCCAAAATCATAGTTCCCAAGTGCCGTAATGAGTTTCTCCGGGCTGACCGTGGGATGGATGTGAACGCGTCCGGTTTTTCTCCCCAGTTCCAAATAATCGGAAAAGGCGACTTCAAATGCTGCACTGCCAATCAATGGATAGATGGGATGAAGATAAATGTGAAGATGGCAACCGGCCATCACAAATATCTCGAAAATTTGAAAAGCGCCGACATCAATCTGGCCAAGCGTCTCAAGTCCCATCCAGCCGACTTGGGCGATATGAACTTCACGGTCCCTACGCCGTTCAGGCAGCGGACCGTCATTCCAGCAATATTCGGGAAACAGAAGAAGTGGCTTGCCGCGTCCCAGCCGCGTTTCCTTTCGGCGATATTGAAGCTGCATGTCGCGGCAACAGATCGCATCGGCATTTTCGATACAGAAAAACTGATCGGCGACATGCTGGCGGCGGACCTCCAAATCTGGCGTGCCGTCAACCATGCTGAAAACATAATCATAAAAATCAAAAATGACCCGGCCCGGCTTGTTTTGCATCAAGCGGGCGGACATCTGGTTTCCGAAATGGGAAAAATTATGAAACACACGGGTGCCCGCCTGATGCGCCAATTCGATCGCTTCCCAGGGCGATTGAAATTGCCGGGCGTCGTAAAATGGCTCGAGATTCAAGCTCAAAGCCTGTTTTCCGTAGAGGAGCGTTACTTCCCAGCCAGCGCGCTTGAGCCCGGAAGCCAGCTTCATTTCACGCCAAAGTGGGGCATCGGATATGAATGTAACTCTGCGATTCCGCGAAACCAGATTCACGGCAAATTGCTTTTTACGGCGCAGTAAGAGCCTGGCAATGACCGGCGCATACTGGATACACTCCAGAAGCGTTTTCAGCCGCGATTTTATCGAACGCGGAACCAGCGTCCTGGCTTTTTTAATCATGGACTTCCGATGCCCGGGGTTCGGCACAAATTGCTTACAGCACTACTTGAAATTTTCATAGAACCGCGTCAGGCGCGCGATATTGCCATCAATGGAAAGTTCTGACCGCGCGCGTTGAAGAGCATCGCGGTCCGGACGCCGCGCAAGTTCCTGTTTGAGGTCGGCGCCGTCCAGCAGGCGCGTGGCGTCGTAGATGATTCCATAGGAGCTATAATTCCGGAACATAAATTTGAGCTGCTCGTGCGCGATCATGCCCAGACCGGCGTCGAGGTAATCATACATGCGGCTGGAGCCACAAAAGGGGAAGCGCGCGACATTATGGCTTGTCCAGGGGATGTCGAAGCTCAACCCATTGTTCACATTCGCACCAAAATCATATTTCGCCAATTCATCGCTCAACTTTTCCGGGTTGACCGTGGGATGAAGATGCACACGCCCGGTTTTTCTGCCCAGTTCGATATAGTCGGCAAATGCTGCTTCGAAGGCGGCGCTTCCGAATGACGGGTAGACGGGATGGCGAACGATGTGAAGATGGCATCCGGCATCCACGAATTTCTCGAAAACCCGGAAGCAGCCCGTATCCACTTCGCCGAGCGTCTCAAGCCCCATCCAGCCGATCTGCACGATATGGATGTCCGAATCGGCACGCCGCTCCGGCAGGGGGCGGTAGTTCCAGCAATATTCGGGAAACAGGATCAGCGGCTTGCCCCGCCCAATTCCAAGTTCCTTGCGCCGATATTGCAGCTGCAGGTCGCGGGCGCAGATGGCGTCGGCGTTTTCGATGCAAAAGAACCAGTCTTTGACCTCCCGCTTCTTCAGTTCGGACGAATGCAGGCTGTCCTGGATGCTGAAGGGATTGTCATAGAAATCGTAGATCACCCGTCCCGGCTTGTTCCGCAGCAGCCGGATGGAAATCTCATAGTCGAAATGGGAAAAATTGTGAAAGACCCTGGTCCCGGACTGGTGCGCCATCTCAAGCGCCTCCCAGGGCGACTGGAATTGCCGCACGTCGTGGAAAGTGCTGTAATCCATATCCAATGACTGCTTGCCAGAGGCGGTAGCCCAATCTTTCAGGCGCAACAGCGTGACGTCCCAGCCCGCGCGCTTGAGGCCGTAAGCCAGCTTCAATTCGCGCCAACCGGGATAGTCGGAGACGAACGTGACCCGGCGATCCCGTGAAACCAGGTTGATGGCGAGGTACTTCCGGCGGCGCATCGCGAGCCGAATGATCGCCGGCACCTGCATGAGATTCTTCAGGACCGTCTTCAGCCGCGCCCTCAGGGCATGGGGTATGAACGACTTGGATTTTGTGAACATCGGCCGTATTTCGCTCAGACGGAAATCGGAAGGTGGCTTTGCAGCCGGGCCAGGGTGGCCGGAATGTCCTGCTCGATCAGAACGCGAAAGCCGCCGCCGTCCAGCCTCAGCGCATCGTCGCGATAGCGCGCGCCATGCCCCGTCAACACATGCACCGCGCCAGCCAGGCCGGCCGCCTTGGCGGCCGCGATGTCGCTTTCATTGTCGCCCACCATCCAGCTGCGGCCGAGGTCGAGGTTCAGGATATCCCCGGCCTGCTGCAGCATTCCCGGGCCGGGCTTGCGCCAACGGGCATGGGCCAGGCCCCAGCCGGGGCTGTGCTCAGGGTGGAACGGACAGGCGATGGTCAAGTCCACCCCCACCCCTTCGGCCGCCAGTCGCGCGGCAATTTCGTCCTGGACCGCCAGGAATTCGTCCCAGCCGAACATCCCCCGCGCTATCCCCGCCTGGTTGGTCACCACAGCCACAGGCAGCCCCGCCTGGGCCGCCCAGCGCAGCAATGCCGCCGCGCCCGGGGCAATTTCAACGTCCTGGCGCCGGTGCAGGTAATTGACCTCCCTGACCAGGACCCCGTCCCGGTCAAGCAGCAGGCCGGGCACCGCCTTGCCCCCCCGCCGGGGGCCCGCCGATACCCAAATTCCATCCTCCGTCAGCCCGCCGGGCGTCATCGTCACGGTCAATTTCCCATGGTTTGAGGGCAATATCCGCGAGTTCTTGGGGGCGTGCAATGAGGGCTGGACCGGGCGGGGGCTCTGGGGTATCGCAAGCCCGTATTTTACGGGAGCACAGGGTAAAAGCGCATGGCTGAGAATATATTGATCACCGGCGGCGCCGGCTATATCGGCACGGTGATGATCCCCCTGCTTCTGGAAATGGGTCACGCCGTCACAGTGCTGGACCGCTTCGGCGAGGGTGACACGGTGCTCGCCCCCTGCTGCCGCTATGAGGGCTTCACCCCCGTCAAGGGCGACGCCCGCGACGAAGCCCTGATGAAAAAACTGGTGGCCAAGGCCGATATCGTCATTCCCCTGGCCGCCCTGGTGGGCGCCCCGATCTGCGCCATCGATCCCATCAATGCCACCACCATCAACCGCGACGCGGTGGCGATGCTGGCCAAGATGGTCAGCAAGAACCAGAAGCTGGTCTTCGCCACCACCAACTCCGGCTATGGCGTGGGCGAGAAGGACAAAATGTGCACCGAGGAAACTCCGCTGCGCCCCATCTCGCTCTACGGCACCACCAAATGCGAAGCCGAGGCCGCCATCCTGGACAGTGGCAACGGCGTCACCCTGCGCCTAGCCACCGTATTCGGCATGTCGCCGCGCATGCGCATTGACCTGCTTGTCAATGATTTCACCCACCGGGCGCTGACCGACCGCACCGCGGTGATCTTCGAGGGCCATTTCAAGCGCAACTACATTCACATCCGCGATGTCGCCAAGGCCTTCGTCCATGCCATGACCAATTACGGCGCCATGAACAACAATGCCTATAATGTCGGCCTGTCGGACGCCAACCTGTCCAAGCTGGAACTCTGCGCCCGCATCAAGGCGCTGATCCCCGGCTTCGTCTATCTGGAAGCCCCGGTGGGCGAAGATCCCGACAAGCGCGATTATATCGTCTCCAACGCCAAGCTGGAGGCCGCCGGCTGGAAGCCCGACTGGCCGCTGGAACGGGGCATCCAGGAACTGATCAAGGGTTACACCATGATCCGCAATCGCCGCTTCTCGAACGTCTGAGACGGCATGAGCGCGATCATCCTGGTCGGCGGTGAAGGCAGGCGGCTCAGCGCCGTCGCGCCGGGCAAGCCCAAGCCGCTGGTCGAGGTCGCCGGCCAGCCCTTCCTGCATTGGGTGACGCGCTGGGCCGAAGCCCAGGGTGAACATCATATTGTGCTGGCGGCCTGCCACATGGCCGATCAGGTTCAGGCCTGGGCCGCCGCAGAAGGCAAAGCGCGGCCCACTTGCGAATTCTCCGTCACCCTCGAACCTTCGCTCCTGGGCACCGGCGGCGGCATCGTTTATGCCGCCTCGCGGCATCCCGACGATCACTATCTCTGCCTCAACGGCGACAGCGCGACCTTCGTGTCGCTGAAGCCGGCGCAGGACTGGCTCCGGTCCGATCCCAGCCTGGACGGCGTCATCATCGCCAAGGAGCTGGATGATGCCAGCCGCTTCGGCTCGCTCGATATCGGCCCGGACGGCCTGCTCAAGGGCTTTCGCGAAAAGCAGCCTGGCGCGGGCTGGATCAATGCCGGCATCTATCTGCTGAGGGCGCCGCTGCTGGCCATGGAGCCCAAAGCCATGAGCATCGAATTCGACTGTTTCCCCCGCTGGCTGGCGGACGGTGCGCGCATCGGCGTGCTGGCAGCCAAGGCCGATTTCCTCGATATTGGCACTCCGGAAACCCTGGCCAAGGCCACCGCTTTCATTGAGGCCAACCGTGCCAGCCTGGGCGATCCCGCCAAGCTGGTTCCGGTCCAGCACTGTGTCTAATCTCACCGCCGCTGCGGCGAATAAGAACAAGGAGTTTGCAATGCCGGTCTGCCGTGTCTGCCGCGGGTCCAACCTGGAACAGTTTCTGGACCTGACGGACCAGCCGCATTGCAACAGCCTGCTGCTGCCCGAAGCCCTGAGCCGCAAGGAGCCTTTCTATCCCCTGCGCGTCTGGTTCTGCCATGACTGCACCACCGTGCAGATCGACCACACCGTGCCCAAGGAAGAAATGTTCGCCGAGTATTACTACGTCTCCGGCACCACCACGACTCTGCGGGCGCATTTCCAGGCCACCACCGACCGGCTGGTGAAGGAGCTTGGCCTGAAGGAGGGTGACCGGATCGTCGATGTCGGCTCCAATGACGGCACCTGGCTGAAGACCTATGCCAAATACGGCATCAAGGCGACGGGCGTGGAGCCCGCCGGCAACCTGGCCGCCCAGGCCAACAAGGAACGCGCCGACACCCTCAATACCTTTTTCAATGTCGCATCCGCCGAGGAAATTCTAAAGACCCGCGGCGCACCCAAGCTGGTGACGGCGGCCGGCGTGTTCTTCCATCTTGAGGAATTGCACAGCGCCACTGAAGGCGTCGCCAAACTGATTGGCGATACCGGCACCTTCTGCGTGCAGGCGATCTATCTGGGCGAAATCCTCAAGCACACCGAATTCGACAATATCTATCATGAGCATCTGACCTACTGGACGGTGCGCTCGATCCAGAAGCTGTTCGACCAGTTTGATCTGGAAGTCTATCACGTGGACCTGCTGCCCATTCACGGCGGCTCGCTGGAGCTGCTGGTGGCCAAGAAAGGCACACGCAAGATGGACCCG
>CAIOFO010000028.1 GCA_903857685.1 uncultured Alphaproteobacteria bacterium | reverse complement strand
GTTCTTACGCCTTCAACTTGCTCCGGAACATCCAGAACAAAATTGCCCCCAGCGGCACGCCGATCTGCAGCGTCCAGACGCCGGACAGGTCGCGATAGATGCCGACGCCGAAAAGCTCCAGCGCCATTAGGTCGTAATAGATCGTGCCGGTGGTCCAGTTGATGGCAAGCTCGCCGAAGCCCAAAAGGATGATCAGCAGCCACAGCCATTTGGTGCGGCCCATCATCGTGCGCCAGCAGGCATAGGCGGTGACCAGGTTGAACAGCGCCATCAGCACCCAGACGCCCAGGAAGATGAAATGCTGCCTGGACTTGAAGCGGAAATTGAAGGCGTTGATTTCCTGCAGCGGCACCGTGATGGCATAGGTGTGCAGGCCGGCGATTTTCGTCACGCCGCCGCTCTTGGTCAGGTTGAGCTCGATCAGCCGCAGATCCTTGGCGAACTGGTACTGGTAGCCCAGATCGTAATGCGCCGTGCCGTCCGCGCGCTCGACATTGCGCGTCACGATGGTGACCGACCTGGGCGCTTCCCCCGCATTCAAGAATGTGGCGAGCGACATCAGCGCTTCCTCCGGCACCGCGACGCCGGGCGCCAGGCTGGTCTGCACCGGGGTGAAATTGCGGTCGCGGATATCCTCGACATATTGCCGCCCTGCCGCGTCCTCGTCGGTGGGGGCCAGCCAGTGCGCCACCTGCTGGCGGTCGCAGCCCGCCAGGGCCAGGCCGAGGACAGCGCAAAGGGCCAGCATGCGGGGCCTGGTCAAGATCGGGAGCATCGGGTCAATCCTGGGGTGGTTCTTGATTTTGTTGCAAATCAGGCGGGCTTGCAGCCTATCATCGCCCGGCAATCCTGTCTCATTCGCCAATCAACCGGGCTCTCCATGCACACTGAGGCCTTGACCGCCCTGGCCCTGCTCCTGGCCGCCGCCGTGGGTTTGGGGCTGGTAATGTCGCGCCTCAAAATGCCTGCCGCCGCCGGCTTCATTCTGGTGGGGGTAGCGCTGGGGCCCAGCGGCGCCGGGCTGATCCAGCCTTCCCTGCCGATCGAGACCATGGCCGACCTTGGCGTGCTGATGCTGCTGTTCATCATCGGCATGGAGCTGCGGCTGCAAGCCTTCCGCAAATTGCTGCCGCTGGCCCTTGGCGTCACCCTGATCACCATCGCCGTCATCGTCTCGTCGCTGTGGCTGTTCACGCAGGTTGTCCATGGCGAAGTGCTGGGCGGCGTGGTGATCGGTTTCATGCTGTCCATTTCCTCCACTGCCGTGGCGATGAAGATGATGGCGGAGGCCGACGAGAAAAATTCCCCCGCCGGGCGCATGGCCACCGCCATCCTGGTGGCGCAGGATCTGGCGGTGGTGCCGCTGCTACTGATCACCAACGGCCTGGGGGCGCAGCTGCATGAAAGCGTCATCGGCATCGCCTGGCGGCTGGCCCTGGCGCTGGCGCTGCTGGTGGGGTTCATCGCCCTCCTCACCCGGATCAAGAGCTTCCGCTTTCCCTTCGACAAATACCTGCTCAAGGATTTCGATGTCGGCACGCTGGGCATCGTGGGGCTTTGCTTCGCGGCGGCGGCGCTGTCGGGGCTGATCGGCTTGTCGCCGGCCCTGGGCGCATTTCTCTGCGGCCTGCTGGTGGGCCATTCCACCCTGCGCCGCGCCGCCGAGAGCATGGCGGCGCCGGTGCAGTCCATCCTGCTGTTCGTGTTCTTTCTTTCGGTCGGGCTCCTGATCGACCTGAATTACCTGCGCGAACAGATGTGGGTGATATTGGCGGCACTGCTGGTGGTGACGGGCGGCAAGACTTTCCTCAACTGGCTGCTGCTGATGCTGGCGGGCGAGCCATTCGATCTTGCGGTGCAGGCATCCTTGTTCCTGTCGCCGGTGGGGGAATTTTCCTTCGTCATCGCCAGCGCCGGCCTGACCGTGGGGGCGCTTAGCGTGGCCGGCCACAAGCTGGCCATTGCCGTGATCGCCATGTCGCTGCTGGCCAGCCCGATCTGGTTCCTGGCGGCGCGCTTCATGCACAAAGTCATCATCGGCCGCGCCAGCATCATGGGCTTCGACCTGGCGGGGCTCAGGTTATGGCGTCCTCAACAGGTTCCAGCCCCGCCGGGTCCTGGTGAATGATCACCTCGGCATGCGGGAAGGCGGCGCAAAGATCGGCTTCCACCGCATCGCTGACCAGGTGGGCGCGGGCCAGGGTCATGGCGGGGTCGAGCTCGATATGCACCTGGATGAAGGTCGCCAGTCCCGCCTGGCGCGTCTTGAGCTCGTGCAGCGCCCGCACATTTTCATTGCTCCGCACGATGGCGATGATCCGGGCGCGGTCCTGATCGGGCAATTCGCGGTCCATCAACTGGTCCAGGCTCTGGCGGAACACGTGCCAGGCGCTGACCACCAGCACCAGGGCGACGAACAGCGCGATCAGGGGATCGGCGCGCAGCCAGCCCAGCCGCGACACCAGCAGGATCGCCACCACCACGCCGATATTGCTGACCAGGTCGCCGAAATAATGGGTGGCGTCGGCGGTGATGGCGACCGAGCCGGTGCGCTCCACCACGCCGCGCTGGTAGAGGATCAGGCAGACGGCGGCGAAGATCGCAACGCACATCACGATCATCGCTTCCAGCGAATGATCGATCGGCTGGGGCGTCAGCAGGCGCTGCACCGCCTGGATCACCAGGAAGATGGCGGAGGCGCAGATGAAGGCGCCCTGGGCCAGGCCCGCCAGCGGCTCGGCCTTGCCATGGCCGAAGCGATGCTCGGCGTCGGCGGGCGACAGCGCCTCATGGATGGCGAACAGATTGAGCGCGGCGGTGAAGAGGTCGAGGGCGGAATCGGCCAGGCTCGCCAGCATCGCCACCGAGTCGGAAGCGAAATAGGCATAGGCCTTGATCGTCACCAGCAGCAGCGAGACGCCCAGCGAGGCATGGGCGGCGCGGCGCATGTGAATGCCGTGAGCCTTCTCAGCCTTGTCGCTCACGGAAACAGTCTCTCGCTGGTCCATGCCGATTTGGCGTCGGCGCGGCGAAAGACCAGCCGGTCGTGCAGCCGGAACGGCTTGTCGCGCCAGAATTCGATCTCGAAGGGGGCGATGCGGAAACCGGTCCAGTAAGCCGGGCGCGGCACCTTGCGCAGCGAATATTTGGCGGCGTATTTGGCGATCTCTTTTTCGAAATGAAAGCGGCTTTCCATCGGCCGCGACTGGGCGGATGCCCAGGCGCCGATCTGGCTGTCCTTGGCCCGCGACGCGAAATAGGCGTCGGCCTCCGCGGCGGCAACCTCGGCGATCGCGCCGCGCACCCGGACCTGGCGGCGCAGCGATTTCCAGTGCAGGCACAGCGCGGCATGGGGGTGGCTGAAAATCTCGGACCCCTTGGCCGATTCCTTGTTGGAATAAAAAACAAAACCGTCCGCGTCCCAGCCCTTGAGCAGCACCATGCGGACATTGGGGCGGCCCAGGGCATCCACCGTGGCCAGCGACATGGCCTCGGGATCATTGGGTTCGCTTTTCCTGGCCTCCAGCATCCAGCGGCCGAACAGTAGCAGCGGGTCGCCTTCCGCCCGGATGCCGCCATCGTCCATCAAGCCGCCAATATCGCTCATGATCGCCCAATTTATGCCGCAACTGCCGGATGCTGATAGCATCCGGGAATAAGACAAGGTAGCTTGGCGCACCGGGAGATGCCATGCGCAAACTGTTGCAAGCCGTACCGTTATGCGCGTTTGTGCTTCCCGCGCTTTTGTCATTGACAGCCTGCGTCACCGTCCCCGATGGCGCCACCCTCAAAACCACTTTCGATTCCGGCGTGGCGGCCTATGACGCGGGCGATTATCCCAAGGCCTATCAGATCTGGAGCGGCATCCAGGACCAGGACCTCGCCGCCATGCGCAATGTGGCGATGATGCTGCGCCACGGCCAGGGCGTGGCCAAGAACCCCAAGCGGGCGGAAGAGATTTACACGCTGGCGGCCGAAGCGGGCCTGCCCACCGCCCAGGCCGACCTGGCCGACATGCTGCTGAAAGGCGAAGCCGGGCCGCCCGATCCGCGGGCCGCCCTGCCCCTGCTGGAAGCCGCCGCCGCCGCCGATCATCCGGTCGCCGAATATGAACTGGCCCAGATGTTCGAGGCGGGCGGTCTGGTGCCCGAGGACCCCGCCACTGCCCGCAAGCTTTACGCCGCCGCCGCCGGCCATGGCATGAAGGAGGCGCAGGACAGGCTGGACCAGATGGGCCCGGCGCCGGCCTCGCCGCCGGACTCCAGCGTGCGGCTGATGCAGCCCGCGCCGCCCGCCGGCGCCCCGGCGGACCAGACGGTGCGGCTGATGCAGCCGGCGCCGCCCGTGCCGCCCCCCGCCACACTGGTCGATCCCGCGCCAATCCGCCCGGCCCAACCATAGCGGAACGCCAATAGCTGCCTATATTGGGGGTTGCCGTCCCTTCAGATTCGGCGGCAGGAGCAGGAATGACCGATCCCTACAAGACTTTGGGCGTGGCCAAGACGGCCAGCGAGGCCGAGATCAAGAAGGCCTTCCGCGCCCTGGCCAAGAAGCACCATCCCGACGCCCATCCCGGCGATGAAAAGGCCAAGCAGCGCTTTCAGGAATTGTCCGCCGCCTATGACGTGGTGGGCGACAAGGAAAAGCGCGCCAAATTCGATGCCGGCGAAATAGACGCGGCGGGAAATCCGCGCGGCTTCGATCCGCGTGCCTATGGCCAGCAGGGCGGATTTCGCGGCAATCCGTTCGGCGGCGCGCCGCAAGGCGACCGCGATTTTCATTTCAGCTGGGGAGCCGGCGGCGAAGAACAGCAAGGCTTCAGCGCCGAGGATATTTTCTCGGAAATACTGGGCGGCGGGCTTGGCGGGCGCGGCGTGCGCGGGGCGCGGGCGCAAAGCGCGCGCGTCGCCAGGGGCGAGGATTTCCAGCTTGCCGTCACAGTCAGCTTCGCCGAAGCCGTCCAGGGCGGCACACGCCGCGTGGTGCTGCAGAATGGCGAACAGATCGACGTGCGGATTCCGCCGGGTCTCAAGGAGGGCCAGCAGATCCGCGTCAAGGGGCGCGGCGGCGCCGGCAAGAATGGCGGGCCGAACGGCGACATCCTGATCCAGGCCCATATCGCCGCCCATCCCTTCATCAGCCGCGACGGCAATGACCTGAAGATGGATCTGCCGGTGACGCTGAAAGAAGCGGTGCTGGGAGCGAAAGTTCCCGTCCCCGCCCTCAGCGGCACGGTCAACCTCTCCATTCCGCCGGGCTCCAACACCGGGGCGGTGCTGCGGCTGAAGGGCAAGGGTGTGCCGGGCACGACAGCGGGCGATCTCTATGTCCGGCTGGTGGTCAGCCTGCCCGACAAGCCCGATGCCGAGCTGACGCGTTTCGCCGAAGGCTGGACGGCGGATTATGACCCGCGCGCCAAGATGCGCTGACCCGGCGGGTCCTGGCCGCCGCGTAACCCTCTGTTTTGTGCGGCTTTCCGTCCCATTTGGGCCGGAGTTGAGGCTGGTCATTTCAGGGTAAATGACTAAAGTCGCGGCAAAATGAAGGGGTCCGGGGGTATGGCGTTTGAAGGGGTTATGAAGGGCAAACGCGGCCTGATCATGGGCGTTGCCAATGACCGCTCCATCGCCTGGGGCGTGGCCAAGGTGCTGCACGAGGCGGGCGCCGAGCTGGCCTTTTCCTACCAGGGCGATGTCTTCAAGAAGCGGGTGACGCCTCTGGTCGCGCCGCTCAATCCGGCGGCGCTGGTGGACTGCGATGTCTCCAGCATGGCCTCGATTGACGCCTGCTTCGGCGAACTTTCCAAGGTGTGGGACAATCTGGATTTCGTCGTCCATGCCATCGGCTTTTCCGACAAGGACCAGCTCAAGGGCCGCTACGTGGATACCACGGCGGAAAATTTCCGCATGACGATGGACATCTCCTGCTATTCCTTCACCGCCGTGGCGCAGCGCGCCGAGAAGATGATGAAGACTGGCGGCGCGCTGGTGACGCTGACCTATTACGGCAGCGAGAAAGTCATGCCGCACTACAATGTGATGGGCGTGGCCAAGGCGGCGCTGGAAGCCAGCGTGCGCTACATGGCCGAGGACCTGGGCAAGAAGGCGATCCGCGTCAACGCCATCTCGGCGGGGCCGATCAAGACACTGGCCGCCAGCGGCGTGGGCGATTTCCGCTATATCCTGAAATGGAACGAGCTCAACGCGCCGCTGCGCCGCACCGTCACCATCGAAGAAGTCGGCCATTCCGCACTCTACCTGATTTCCGACATGGGCCGCGCCGTGACCGGCGAATGCCTGCATGTCGATGCGGGCTATCATGTCGTCGGCATGAAGGCGGAAGACGCGCCCGACATTGCCGTCGCCAACGGGGCCGCCGCCAATGGGGCCGCCGCCAAGCATGAGCCTTGAGCTCAAGCCCGGCATAACCCTCTATCTGGCGCGCCATGGTCAGACGGTTGCCAATCAGCAGCACCGATTTTCCGGCAAGCGCGACACGCCGCTGACAGAACTCGGCCTGACCCAGGTGCGCGCCGTGGGCAGGATCATGACCCGCGCCGTGGGCATGCGGCCCGCGCTCAATTTCGTCTCCAGCCCGCTGGCCCGCGCCCAACAAAGCATGGAAATCGTGCGCAGCGAGCTGGGCCTGCCCAAGGACGGCTTCATCACCGATGCGCGAATCCAGGAAATCGACCTGGGCGAATGGGACCAGCTCACCGACGAGGAAGCCCGCGCCCGGGACCCGGCAAAATTCGAGGCCCGCGGCGCCGACAAATGGACTGTGGCGGTGCCGGGCGGCGAGAATTACCGGGACGTCGCGGCCCGCGCCGGGGAGTGGGTGCAGAGCCTCACCGCCGATACTTTCGCCGTCAGCCATGGCGCGGTCATCCGCATCCTCAGGGGGCTGTTCGGCGGGCTGGGCTGGCAGGCGATGAGCGCGCTGGACGAGCCGCAGGGCGTGGTTTTCTACATCAAGGGCGCCCAGGTCACCCGGCTGGACCCGTGAGGCCGAATTGGGCTAATCCAGCCCGATGAGCATCAACAGTTTCGGCCATCTGTTTCGCGTCACCACCTTTGGCGAAAGCCATGGCCCGGCCTTGGGCTGCGTGGTGGATGGCTGCCCGCCCGGCATCCCGCTCACCGAAGCCGATATCCAGAAAGACCTGGACCGCCGCCGTCCTGGGCAAAGCAAATTCGTCAGCCAGCGGCGCGAACCCGATTCCGTGCGCATCCTCTCGGGCGTCTTCCAGGACGAGCGCATGAAGCGCCAGGTCACCACCGGCACGCCCATCGCGCTGCTGATCCAGAACCAGGACCAGCGATCCAAGGACTATGCCGAGATCCGCGACAAGTTCCGCCCCGGCCATGCCGACTACACCTATTGGGCCAAGTATGGGGTACGCGACTATCGCGGCGGCGGCCGGTCGAGCGCGCGGGAAACCGCGTCGCGGGTGGCGGCGGGCGCCATCGCGCGCAAAGTCCTCACCTCGCTGTTCGGAAAAGTGACCGTGCGCGGCGCCCTGGTGGCGATCGGCACAGAGGGCATTGCGCGCGCCCGCTGGAACTGGGCCGAGGTGGCGAAGAATGATTTTTTCTGCCCCGATCACAAGGCCGTGCCGCACTGGACGAAATATCTGGAAGCCCTGCGCAAGAAAGGCTCCTCCTGCGGCGCCATTGTCGAAGTGGTGGCCGAGGGCGTGCCCGCCGGGCTGGGCGCGCCGATCTATGCCAAGCTGGACAGCGAGCTGGCCGGCGCGCTGATGAGCATCAATGCCGTCAAGGGCGTGGAGATCGGCGACGGCTTCGCGGCGGCGCGGCTGTCGGGCGAAGAAAATGCCGACGAGATGCGAAAAGGACCGAAGGGCAAGCCGAAATTTCTCGCCAATCATGCCGGCGGGATATTGGGCGGCATTTCCACCGGCCAGGAGATTGTCGCGCGCTTCGCGGTCAAGCCCACCTCGTCCATCCTCAGCCCGCGCAAGACCGTGGACGTCGCGGGCAACGACACGACCATCGTCACCAAGGGCCGCCATGACCCCTGCGTCGGCATCCGCGCCGTGCCGGTCGGCGAAGCGATGATGGCCTGTGTGCTGGCGGACGCGGCACTTCTGCATCGCGGGCAAGTCGGCTGACCAATCGTCTTTAGATTGAACGGGATACGCCGCGCGGCGCGGCCTGATGCCCCACCCCCCAACAAAGGGGGCAATGTTTGATAGGCTGGGGCGCACTGCAAAGCGGGTGACAGGCTTGCTCTTTCCCCATTCCGTCTATCGCGGCCATCATCACGGCGACATCAGCGTTGCGCGCGACCTGGAATTCCATGGCCTGGTGCATGGCAACGTAACGGTCGAGCCGGGCCGGCAACTCTATCTGCATGGCCGGATCGCCGGCGACCTGATCGTGGAAAAGGACGCCCTGGCCGCCGTGCATGGCTGCATCCGGGGCGCGGTGCTGAACCGCGGCGCGCATGTCCTTGTGGTCGGATCGGTGGGAAGCGTGCGCGATACCGGGCGCGGCCGCACCACGGTCAATCACCGCGCCGCGGTCAAGCGGATCAATGCCCAGGCCAGCGGCAGCCGGCCCGATGGCTACGGCCAGCTCACCGCGCCGTCGCCGGACCGCGCCGATCCGGTGCTGGCCGGCGACGGCAGCCGGTCGCGGGCCGGCTGGAAAAGCTGGATCACGGATTGAGGCGTCAGCCCTGACCGGAAAAAGCGGGGTGCGGGCGCAGATCCGCGCCGGATGCCGCCAGGACGGCGGCGCGGTCCTTGCCGCCGCCGCGCCGCTCGAACCAGCCGCTGATCGAACCGCCGGGATCGATCTTCATGGATTTGTATTTCAGCACCGCCGACAGGCTGCCGCCCTCGCGGATCACCACCTGGTCGCAGATGACGTTGGCGTTGACGCGCCCGAAAATGCTCAAGGTGCGGCAGAAGATGACGCCCTTGACGGTTCCGGTCTGCTCGACGGCGACATGCTCGGCGAACACCAGCCCGTCAATCAGTCCATGAATGAAGACGTTGCCGGTGATCAGCTTGCCGACCACGGTGGTGCATTCGTCGATCATCGAGAAGCAGCGATTTTCCCCCATCATCTTGATGGGCGGAAAATTGCGCCAGTCGAATTCCGCGATTTCCTTCTCGCTTTGCGGAACCGACAAATGTACCGAGTCGCCTGTCATCCGAGCGAAACCAATCCCGACAATGCTGTCAAAAGTTGCAGTGACGTTCCGAGTTATTCGCCACTGCGCTGAAGCATGACAACATTCGGTTCCGCCGCGTTTGCGGACTTGGACTGCGGGATCATTTCGATGGTGCCGGCCAGCTCGCCGCCCTCTTCGACCATGATCTTGGAATAGCTGATGGTGCCCGTGATGCTGCCGCTCGACCTGAGGGTGAGCTTGGACTGGACCACCAGGTGATCGCCGACCGCGCCGCGAATTTCCGCGGTCTCGACGCTGATCTGCCCCGTGACATGGCCCGTCTGGCCGACCATCAGGCTCTTGGCCTTCAGCGTGCCGGTGAACTTGCCGTCCACCGAGGCCAGGCCCGGCACCGTCACATCGCCATTAAATTCCACGCCCGCACCGATAAAAATGGTGCCTTCGGCGTTCTTTTCACCCGGCTTCTCGATCATTTTGCTGCCCCACCAATTGCATACCGCGAAAAGCCGCGGTTCCCCGGTAACCCTAAGTCCTGGGTCACCATCACACAAGAAACATCGGCGGCATGCTTAACCGCGGACGGCGGCGGCTTTAGGAAATATTCCCGGGGCGCGCCATCTCCTTGAAGAAAGGTGCATTTTTCGCGCCGCGACCGGGCGCAGCGGCCAAAAAACTAGCGCCAGCGCAGGCTGGCCACCACGTCGTTGCCGATGGAGAGCTGCGGCTCGGATGGATAATCCACCCCCAGCGCCTGCTCCTCCCTGGCCACACAATCGCGGGTGCGATCGGCCAGGGCGGGAAAATCGCCGGTGGCGGGCAGCGCCTGCAGGAAGCAGCCGTCGAAGAAGGTGTAATGATCGCTTTCGCCGCAACCGAAGCTGGTGCGGTCGGGCCGCGCCGCCGTCAGCACCATGCGGTCGGGGCCCGCCAGCGCCGGCACGAACTGGCCGGAGAAACAGGACGACATCACGATCACGCTGGGACGCTTGCCGCAGGCATTGTTCACGATCCTGCTCCAGCTGTCCGGCGACAGCACCCCGCCATTGGTGACGATGCCGTCGGGCGTGCCGTGCGAGGTGAAATAGATCAAGCAGCCGCCCTTGGCGCGGTCGGTGAGATCCCACAGCGCATTGGCGATGGCGGAGGCATCGGTCACTTCGGCGTCCTTGGCCGGGTCCACCGAGAATTGCACGATATTGGCGGGCGAAAATCCGATGCCGGCGAAGGCGCGGGCCAGGTCGCGGCGGGCATTGTCGAACACTTGGCTGGGGGCGCCGGAATGGGCGTGATCGTCGCCCGCCACCAGCAGCACCGCCCAGTCGGAAAAGCCGGCGGCGCTGGCCGCCTCGCTGAAAGGGATCAGCGCCAGCAGGCAAAGCGCCATCACCGGAAAAAATCTTTTCATCTGCCGCTCCGTTCGAAACCGGCCACCAGTTCAATATGCCCCGAGTAAAGAAATTGGTCTATCGGGTTGACCGTTCCCGGCCGCAAGCCGGCCGCCGCCAGGATGGCGGCATCGCGGGCAAAACTGGCGGCATCGCAGGAGACATAGGCGATGCGGGCTATTTTCGAGGCCGCCAGGGCTTTTGCCTGGGCCTGCGCCCCCGCGCGCGGCGGGTCCAGCACCACCGCGTCAAATCCCTTCAATTCCAGCGCCGTCAGCGGCAGCTTGAAAAGATCGCGCTTTTCCGTGGTGACCGGTTTCAGGCCCGAGGTATCGCGGGCCGCCGCCGCCAGCGCCGCCAGCAAGGTGGCGTCCTGTTCCACGGCATGCACCCTGGCCTTGCGCGCCAGCGCCAGCGTGAAGGTGCCCAGACCGGCGAACAGGTCGGCGATATTCCTGGCGCCCTTTGTCAATTCCAGCACATGGTTTTGCAGCGCCGCCTCGCCTTCGGCTGTCGCCTGCAGGAAGGCCTGGGGCGGCAGCAGCACCCTGGCGCCGGCGATGGTCACGGCGGGGGCGGCTTCTTCCATCACCATCGCGTCGTTGAAAAGAATGCGGGCGATGCCCTTTGCCGCGAAAGCGCTGGCCAGCGCCGCCGTCAGCGCCGGGGTCAGCTTGCGTTCGCAGCGGAAGGACAGGTCAAGCCCGCAATCGCTGTCGGTGGCATGCAGCTCGGCCTTTTCGCCGTCATGCAGGATGAGCGCCAGGGCAGCGCGCAAGGCCTGCGTCGATTTCAGCAGCGCCGGCGTCAGCACCATGCATTCGCGCATGTCCACGATGGCGTGGCTGGCGCGGGCATGAAAACCCACTTCCACCGCGCCCCTGATTTTCTCGATCTTGAACACGGCGCGGCGGCGGGAATAAAGCGGCGCCATCACCGGCTCAGCCACCGGCACATCGCCAAGACCGGCTTTTTCCAGCGCCGTGATCACGCCTTGGCGCTTGTGGGCGCGATATTCGTCCGGGCTGAGATTCTGCAAGGTGCAGCCGCCGCAGGTCCCGAAATGCTGGCAGAGCATTACGACTTCTGCGCGGCGATGAGGTATTCCAGATTGCCGTCGCCGCCCTGTATCGGGCTTTCGATATGACCGATCACGGTCCAGCGCGACTGGGACGAGATGAATTTCTCGATATCCATCAGGGCTTCGGCCTGCATCTCGGCATCCTTGACGATGCCGCCCTTGCCCACCCAGAGCCGTCCCACCTCGAATTGCGGCTTGACCAGCGCCACCAGCCAGGCGCCCGGCGCGGCCATCTCCAGTGCCGGCAGCAGCACCAGTTTCAGGCCGATGAAGCTGACATCCACCACGATGGCCTGGGGCGCATCGGGGACATGGGTGACGGAAAGATCGCGGTCATTGACGCCGTCGCGCACAATGATGCGCGCATCGCGCTGCAGGCGGCTGTGCAGCTGGCCATGGCCGACATCCAGGGCATAGACCCTGACCGCGCCGCCCGCCAGCAGCACCTCGGTAAAGCCGCCGGTGGAAGCGCCGATGTCGAGGCAGACCAGACCCTCGGGCGAGAGCTGGAAATGATCCAGCGCCGCCGCCAGCTTGACGCCGCCGCGCGACACAAAGGGATGGGGCTTGCGATATTCAATCGCCGCATCGTCGGAAATGTTCTTGGACGGCTTGGTGAGGACCTCGCCATCCACCTTGACCAGCCCGGCGCGGATGGCGGCCTGGGCTTCGCTGCGGCTGGCGGCATGGCCTTTTTCGGCCAGCAGGAGATCGGCACGCTTCATGGCGTTTCTCTAGCGGGAAACCGGCCCCCGCGCACGTAAATTGTATTCCAGCGTTCAAAGCCGCGAAATCAGGCGATGCTGCCGATGACGGCGGGAGCTTCGTTGCTGCGGCCCAGCGCGTTCAGCGCCACCAGCACGATGCCATCGGCGTCGAGTCCCGCCTCGGCATACATGCGTTCGGGCGTGTCATGCTCCTGGAAGACATCCGGCAGGGTCATGGGCCGCATCTTGAGGCCCTTGTCGAGCAAGCCTTCCCAGGCAAGGTACTGCATGACATGGCTGCCGAAGCCGCCGGCCGCGCCTTCCTCGATGGTGATCAGCACTTCGTGTTCACGCGCCAATTTGGAAATCAGGCCGGTATCGAGCGGCTTGGCGAAGCGGGCATCGGCGATGGTGGGGGTGAGGCCATAGGCGGAAAGTTTTTCCGCCGCCAGCATCACTTCCGACAGGCGGGTGCCGAAGCTCAGTATGGCGATGCCGCTGCCTTCGCGGATCACGCGGCCCTTGCCGATTTCCATCGGGATGCCTTCCGCCGGACGGGCGACGCCGGTGCCCTCGCCGCGCGGATAGCGCACGGCGCTGGGCCGGTCGTTGATTTGCGTCATGGTGGCGACCATGTGGGTCAGCTCGGCCTCGTCCGCCGCCGCCATCACGACGAAATTCGGCAGAGTGGCGAGATAGGCGATGTCGAACGAGCCGGCATGGGTGGCGCCGTCGGCGCCGACAAGACCGGCCCGGTCCATGGCAAAGCGCACCGGCAGCGACTGGATGGCCACGTCATGCACCACCTGGTCATAGGCGCGCTGCAGGAAGGTGGAATAGATGGCGCAGAACGGCTTCATGCCCTCGGCGGCGAGGCCGGCGGCAAAGGTCACGGCATGCTGCTCGGCAATGCCGACGTCGAAGGTCCGCTCGGGGAAGGCCTTTTCAAACAGGTCGACGCCGGTGCCGGACGGCATGGCGGCGGTGATGGCGACGATGCGCGAATCCTTTTTGGCTTCCGCGATCAGGCTTTCGCCGAACACTTTCTGGTAGGCCGGCGCCTTGGGAACCGATTTTTTCTGCTCGCCGGTCAGGACCGTGAACTTGTTGACGGCATGATACTTGTCGGACGCCGCCTCGGCCGGGGCATAGCCATGGCCTTTCTTGGTCACGACATGCACCAGCACCGGGCCGGTGATGCGGTCGCGGACATTTTCCAAGACCGGGATCAGGTGATCGAGATTGTGGCCGTCAATCGGGCCGACATAATAGAAGCCCATTTCCTCGAACAGGGTGCCGCCCATCGCCATGCCGCGGGCAAACTCCTCGGTGCGCTGCGCCACCTTGAACAGGCCGCGCGGCAGCATTTTCCGCGCCAGCCGCTTGGCGACATTGCGAAAGCCGGTATAGGGCCGCGACGACACCAGGCGCGCCAGATAGGCGCTCATCGCGCCGACCGGCGGGGCGATGGACATGTCGTTGTCGTTGAGGATGACGATCAGGCGGTTCTTGTTGGCGCCGGCATTGTTCATGGCCTCATAGGCCATGCCCGCGCTCATCGAGCCGTCGCCGATCACGGCGATCACGTTGTTCTTTTCGCCCTTGAGGTCGCGCGCCACCGCCATGCCCAGGCCCGCCGAGATGGAGGTCGAGGAATGCGCGGCGCCGAAGGGGTCATATTCGCTTTCGCTGCGGCGGGTGAAACCGGAAAGTCCGCCGCCCTGGCGCAGGGAGCGCATGCGGCCCCTGCGGCCGGTGATGATCTTGTGGGGATAGGCCTGGTGGCCGACATCCCAGATCAGCCGGTCGGCCGGGGTATTGAAGACGTAATGCAGCGCCGTGGTCAGCTCGACCACGCCCAGCCCGGCGCCGAAATGGCCGCCCGTCACCGAGACGATGTCGATCAGGTCGGTGCGCAATTCATCGGCGAACTGGCGCACCTGGGCGCGCGGCAGCTTGCGCAGATCGGCGGGACTGTTCACGCCGTCCAGAAGCGGAGTCTTGCTCATTGGCTTACGCTGCTCTTTGAGTGGGCCGACAAAAAATTACGCATCCATGCTCTCGCTTCCAACGGGACCAATTCCCGAATTGCCGGCCCCCAGAACCAGTTTCTCAAGGCGGCCTTCCGCGGATTTGAGCTTGGCCTCGCAGTGGCTTTTCAGGGCCTGACCGCGCTCATACAGGGCGATGGAATCTTCCAGGTCCACGGCGCCCCCTTCCAGGCTCTTTACGATCTCTTCCAGTTCGCCAAGCGCGCCTTCAAAGCTCAGGCCGCCGACTTCGGCTGCCGGCTTTTTGAGAGATGCGGAATTGGCCAAAACGCTCCACCATGTCTTGCGGGTTTACGCCCCCCGACGCACCCCTGTCACAAATTCGCAGATTTGCTGCGCCTGCGCTATAGATTCAATTCTTTGCAACTATATATCTTGCTAACCTACGGGCAAGATTTTTAATTTCGCAAAAGCTGGTCCAGCGCGGGCGCGCGCAGTTCGATGCCCCGCCTGGGCGCCTGCTGGACAGCCCGCGTCACGCTTTGCAGCGGGGCCGCGTTGAGGAGGGCGGAAATGCCGGAAAGCGTGGCCAGGCTGCCGGCCATGTCGGCCTCGGCGCCGCCGAAAACGCGGCTGACCCCTTCCAGGAATCCCTTGGGCCGGGGATAGACCCGGAACTGCATCTGGCCTTCCGGAACCTTGCCCAGCTGGGACGCCAGCCCCGCCGCCGTCCAGAAACCGCCAAGCCGGTTGACCAGCCCGTGGCTCTGGGCGTCCGCCCCGGTCCATACCCGGCCGCGCGCCACATCGGCCACCTGCGCGAAGGGCAATTTGCGGCCCGCCGAAACCTTGTGCAGGAAATCGTCATAGATCACGTCGGCCTCGTGGTTCAGCGCCGTCCACTGGTCGGGCGTGAAGGGCTGGACCGGCGAATCCATCAGCGTGTTCTTACCGATGGAGACTTCATCCATTTTCACGCCGATCAGGTCGGCGGTGCCGCCGAAACTGACCTTGCCGGTCAGCACGCCGATCGAGCCGGTGAGCGTGGCGGGTTCCGCGACGATCTGGTCGGCGCTGGCGGCGATGTAATAGCCGCCCGAGGCGCCCAGCTCGCCCATGCTCACCACCACCGGCTTGCCCTTGGCCTGGGCCTTTTTCACGGCATCCAGGATCTGGTCCGAGGCGGTGACCGAGCCGCCGGGCGAATCCACGCGCAGCACGATGGCCTTGATGTTGTTGTCGCTTGTCGCCTGGCGGATGGCCTCGGACAGGTCGTCGCTGGCGATGCCGCCCGCCGGGCTCAAAAGACTGCCGCGGGCGGTGCCGTCGGCAATCTCGCCCGACGCCTCGATCACCGCGATATTGGCGCTGCCGGTGACGGGCGTGGAATCGCGCGCCGCGATGTAATCGCTCATCTTGAGCGCCTTGGCGCCGCTGCCCGCCCGCGCCAGGGCGGCGCCTTGCGCGTCATCGTCATAGCCGATGCGGTCCACCAGCCCCTTGGCCCTGGCGTCCTCGGCGAATTGCGGGCTGGCCTCGAACGCGGCCGCGACCTGGCTCTTGGCGATATGGCGCTCGCCGGCCACGGCGGTGAGCGCCGCGTCGTACCAGGAGGCCATCACCGCATTGAGCTGCTGGCGGTCGGGATCCGACATGCCTTTTTCGGTGTACATATCGGCGGCGCTTTTATATTCGGCGCGCTTGGCCATTTGCGGCACGGCATGGACCTTGTCGAACAACCCGCGCAGGAAGATTTCGCCCGCCCCCGCCCCCGCCACGCCGAAATTGCTCTTGGGCTGTATCCAGATCTGGTCCGCCGCCGCCGCCGCCAGGTAATCGCCCAAGCCGGGGCCCTCGAAGGAGGTGGCCTGGGCGATGATGAATTTGCCGTGGCCGCGGAAGCGGGAAAATGCGGCGGTCAGTTCTTCCGCCTCGGCCAGCGAGACGCCGCCGCCCAGCCGCATCACCAGGCCCTTGATGCGCTTGTCGCGGCCGGCGGCGTCCAGCGCGAAGACCAGGTCCATCACCGTCACCGGCCGCGTCACCAGCGGCAAGGCCGGGCGGCTGGAGGAATCGGCCAGGGCCTGGCGCAGGTCCAGGGTCAGCACGCTGTTTGCCGGTATGCCGTCGCCCCGCAGCAGGCCGATCACGATCAGCACTGCCCCCACCAGCACCAGCAGCGCCACGAATTTGGCCATGCCGTTGAGGACGGCGGCGAAAATGGAACGGAGCCAGCGGAAGAAAGCGGTCATGGAGAATCCTTGTGGGCGGACGGCGGCACTATAATAATGCGGTGCAAGCAAAAAAGCCCGGGTGAGCCGGATCAGCAAAAGGTCCGGTGGACCTTTTGCCCGGCGCCCTGGGGGCCACCTTTTCTAGTCTCGCTACCGCTCGCCAAGAAAAGCTAGGCCAACGCCGCAACGTCCCGCCGCGTTACGGCGGGGCGTGAGGCCGGGAAAGCGGGAAAAAACGCGATTATGGGAGGATGCGCAAAAAAGCCCGGCATCCCGAAAAGGGATGCCGGGCTTTGTGACGGATTGACGTTAGTGCTTGACGGCTTCGCGAATGGCGTCTTTTGCCCCGCCGACCGCGTTCTGCACCTTGCCGACCGCCTTGTCGGCAGCGCCTTCGGCCTGCAGCTTGCTGTCGCCGGTAACCTTGCCGGCGGCCTCTTTGATGGCACCCTTGGCCTGATTGGCGGAACCGGCGATTCTGTCCTTGTCCATGAAACACTCTCCTGAAGGGGTTGTGGAACGGCAAGATAACGACCCCCGCGCGGGCCGGTTCCCGTAACTTTTCTCCGGGCTGAACCGAATATAGGATAAGTTCGCAATGTGCGGTCGTGTACGGAGAGCCAGATGAACAGCATTTCCCTGAACCGGCGATTATTCATGAGCAGCCTGCTTTTGGGCGGCGCCACCCTGGCGCTCAGCGGACGGGCGGCTTTCGCCTATGAGGTCACCAAGAGCGATGCCGACTGGAAAAAGCAGCTCTCGCCCCTGGCCTACAAGGTGCTGCGCCAAGCCGGCACCGAATATCCCTTCTCCAGCCCGCTGGACAAGCTCTATGCCAAGGGCAGCTATTCCTGCGCCGGCTGCGACCTGAAGAATTTCTCCTCGGACACCAAATATGACAGCCACACCGGCTGGCCCAGTTTCTACAAGCCGATCAACAATGCGGTGCAGACCAAGGAAGACGATAGCGACGGTGATGTACGCACCGAGGTGCATTGCAGCCGCTGCGGCGGCCATCTCGGCCATGTCTTCAATGACGGGCCGCCGCCCACGGGCCTGCGGTACTGCATGAACGGCGTGGCCTTGAGTTTCAAGCCGGCTTAAATCCGCGTCACCTTTGCCCATTCGGGCTTGCGGCCGCGCAATTGCAGGCGGGCGGTGTCTGCAACCGTACGAACTGAACTCGGACTTGGTCGCAAGTCCTTGATATGCTGACAGTGTCATCGTGTTGGGGATGACGTGTCATGTCCATATTAAAGTCCTTCCTTGCCATTCCAGTTGAATTACCGGCGCGGAGCTTTTCCGCTCGCCGAGGAATTTGCCACGTTGGAAGGCGCGGTGCGGCGGGCCCATGCCGTGATGGAAATCAACGCCAACCGCGACATCAGCATCACGGAAAACGGCGTGCCGGTGCCGGCGCTGGCGATTCTGGATTGCAAGAAACGCATGGCCGAAAAAGACCGCGAACCTCCGGGCAAATAAAATGCCGCTCTTTCGAGCGGCTTTTTTTCTGGGTCGGGGAAACTCCGGCTACTTTTTCTTGGCGGCCTCGGCTGCCGCATCCGGCGCGCTGGCGCCGGGGCCGGAAGTGGCCTTCTGCTTGGCCAGGCCGGACATGGAATCATGGGCGCCGGCAAAGCCGTTGAGCGAAAAACGCAGCGCATAGGACTTGCCGCCATCGGCCACGATGTTCACCGTGGCCTCGGGGCCGGACTTGGCCAGCGAATCCACGATATCCTGGGGCAGCAGCAACTCGACATAGCAGCCGTCCCGGTCGCAGCGGCGGTAAGGCATCTTGGGCGAGGTATAGCTGTCGGTCTTGATCACGGCGCCGCTGCCGATCGCCACGCCCAGCGGCACGGCGATCTGCGCCACATGATTGTTGGTGCTGGGAACAAAGGCGATGGAGACGCCCAGCACGCGCTGATGGGAGGTCTTGTCGTCCAGCTCTTCATACATGTCGCAGGGCGAGGTGCTGGCCACCGGGAAGCAGCGCACCGTCCAGTCGCCGACCGGCTTGACGTCGGTGGGCGTGAGCGGCGTGCCGGCTTGCGGCGGCGGCGCGGCGCTCTGCGCCATGGCGGCAACCGGCAGCATCAGGACGCCGGCAACCAGGCCGCCGAGAAGATGGGAAATTTTCATGACCAGAGTCTCCAGAACCAGGAACCGCGTTTTGCTTCATTGCTGCGCCAGGCGCTCATCGCGTCGCCATAGCCCTTGAGCGACAGCGGGATCGCCACCGGCTTGCCGTCCAGGCCGGCCACCAGCACGCGGCCGTCCTTGGAGGATTTGAGCGAGGCCGAAGCCTTGTCATCCAGCACCAGCACCGCGATGCAGCCCGTCTGGGAGCAGGTGCGATAGGGGAAAACCCGCACCGGATCGGTGCCCAGGATCAGGCCGACGCCCGGCTCCAGCGCCAGGCCGAGCGGCAGGGTCGCAACCATCTCGTCCTTGCCGCCATCCGTGCCGATGGCGATCTGCGCCACGGTGGTGCCCGTCTTGCCGTCCAGCACATCCTAGATCATCTGGCACTTCTGGTCCTTGAGGGAAGCCGGGGGACAGGCGGTGCGCCAGTCCTGATAGGACGACACGGTCTGGGAGTTGGCGTTGTAGGTCGCCACGCCGCGGACGGCCCAGCCGATCACCAGGCCTATGACCAGCGCGACGGCGCCCAGGACAAGACGTTCAGTCAATTTGTTCATCGTTTGGATTCGCTTTTGCCGTGGCGCGGCCGGATGGCCGCCTGAACCGGGCGTGTGGTTAGCAGATCATCCCCGGAAAGGAAACGCCGGTTTTTGCCTTTTCAGGCCAATTGGTTAGCGGAAGGACGACTGACGCGCGGCCCTTAAGACGCGCGGCCACGACGCTGACGCTAGGCCGCCGCGGGCCGCTTGTCATTCCCGTCAGCCTCCTGACAAATCTGACAGGAATTTTGAAAGCCCAACAATCGGCTGCCGGAAATCAGCCCGGCGCGTGCAACGACGGGCTGCGGCTTTGCGCAAAGGCGACCGGATCGGGCCGGTAATATTGCGGCCAGACCGACTTGAGCGCGGCGATCTTGGGCAGGTCGTTATAGACGATATAGGGCTGGGTCGGATTGTGGATCAGGTAATCCTGGTGATAGCCCTCGGCCTGGTAGAAGCCCTTGAGCGGCTCGATCTTGGTGACAATGGGCTTGGCGAAGATATGCGCCCCGTCCAGCTGGGCGACATAGGCGCGGGCGGTTTTTTCCTGGTCCGGCGAGGTGAAGAAAATCTCCGAGCGATAGCTGGTGCCCTGGTCGGGGCCCTGGAAATTCAGCTCGGTGGGATCATGCGCCACGGAGAAATAGATCTGCAGGAGCCTGCCGAAGGAAACCACCTTGGGATCGAAGGTGATCTGCACGGATTCGGCATGGCCGGTCGTCTCGGTGCCGACCATGGGATAAAAAGCGGTCTCCTTGGCGCCGCCGGAATAGCCGGCCGTCACATGGGTGACGCCCTTCACATGCTCGAACACGCCCTGCTGGCCCCAGAAGCAGCCGCCCGCCAGCACCACGGTTTCGCTGGCGGCGGCGTTGGCCGGGTCGGCGGCGGGATCGGGAATCTTCTTGTCCAGATCGCTGGCGCCGGCGGCAGAAAGCAGCAGGCCAAGGGTGGCGGCGGTGAGAATGGGGGTCTTCATCGGGGGATCTCCATGACCAGTAGTTCGCGGCAATGCGGGGCCGGTTACAAGAATTTCTCGGCGGCAGCCCGGATCGCATCATATACGAGATCGAGCTCGCTGGGGATCACACAATAGGGCGGCATGACATAAATCGTATTGCCCAGCGGCCGCAGCAGCACGCCCTGCTCAAAAAAGAGGCGGCCCAGTTCCAGCCCCGCCCCCGCCAGATAGCCGGGATCGGGAACATTCAGGTCCAGCGCCGTGACGGTGCCGATCCGGCGCAGGCCGGAAAAGCGGCGATCGTCCCGAAAGCTGTCCAGTCTTTCAGCCTGGGCGGCGGAGAGATCAACGATGCGCTGCGCCACCGGTTCGCTTTTCCAGATGTCGAGATTGGCCCTGGCCGCGGCGCAGGCAATGGGATTGGCGGTGAAGGAACTGGAATGGAAAAAGGTGCGTCTGCGGTCGGGGGAATAATGCGCCGCGAAAATCTCTTCCGTCGCCAGGGTCGCCGCCAGCGGCAGCGCCCCGCCGGTCAGGCCCTTGGCCAGGCACAGAATGTCGGGGCTGATTCCCGCCTGCCGGCAGGCCAGCAGCGTGCCGGTGCGGCCGAAACCGGTCAGCACTTCATCGGCGATCAGCAGCGTGCCGTGTTTTTCGCAAATCTCTTTCATGCGGGCCAGGACATCGGGCGCATAGGTCAACATGCCGCCCGCGCCCAGCAGCAGCGGCTCGACGATCAGGGCGGCGGCCTCCGGCGCCAGCCTTTCCAGCGCCGCCAGCGTGTCGGCGCCGTCGCCGCGCGGAAAAGGCAGCCGCTCCACCGCGAACAGCAGCGGCTCATAGGCGGCATTGAAGACGCCGCGCGCGCCCGCCGCCATCGCGCCGATGGTGTCGCCATGATAGGCGTGCTCCAGCGCGATGATGCGGTGGCGCGGCTTGGCCGCGCCCCGCCAATAGCCCAGCGCCATTTTCAGCGCCACTTCCACGGCGGTCGAACCGCTGTCGGAAAAGAAGACATGCGCAAGGCCCGGCGGCGCGATCTCGATCAACCCCCGCGCCACATCCTCGGCGGGCTGGTGGGTATAACCGGCGAAAATCACCTGATCGAGCCGGTCGGCCTGCGCCTTGATGGCGGCGACGATTTTGGGATGGCGATGGCCATGGGTGATCACCCACCAGGAGGATATGGCGTCGAGCAGGCGCTGGCCCTTGTCGGTTTCCAGCCATGCGCCCTCGCCGCGCGCGATCAGCGGCGGCTCCGGCGCCAGGGCGTGCTGGGTGAAGGGGTGCCAGATCGGCGAAGTGGGGCCGGTCATGCGAAATCTTCTAGCGCGAAACCTGCCGCGAAGGCGCGGGCGAGATTTTCCGTACCGAGCGGCACAACCGGGTCCAGCCGCCCCAGCCTTTTGGCCTTGCCGAATTTGCCGATGATGCGCTCGCTCTCGTCATTGGCCTCGCCAATAAAGGCGATGCCCAGCAGCGGAATGTTGCGGGCGCGGATCGCTTCCAGCGACAACAGGGTGTGGTTGATGGTGCCCAGCGCGGTGCGGGCGCAGAGGATCAGCGGCACATTCCAGCGGGCAAAGACATCTATGAAAAGCGTGTCCCCGGTCAGCGGCACCAGCAATCCGCCCGCGCCTTCCACAATCAGCGGGACGGCGATTTCGGGCAGGCTCAGATGGGCAGGGTCAATCGTCACGCCTTCCGCCGCCGCCGCCCGGTGCGGCGAGGCCGCCAGCTTGAAGCGATAACTCTCCGGCAAGACCGGCCGGCCTGACAGCCGCGCCACAATTTGCGTATCGGTTTCACCATTGAGTCCCGCCTGCACCGGCTTCCAGTAGATCCCATTCACGGCCGCCGTCAGCGCCGCCGCGAACACCGTCTTGCCAAGGCCGGTGTCGGTGCCGGTGACGACAAATTGCTGCTCAAAGAGGGGGCGTCTCACGCTTTTTCCATTTCGGCGGCAAGATCGGCGAACAGCGCCTCCAGCACCGCGCTATCGGCATGCAGGCTGAGCGCGATGCGCAGCCGCGCCGTGCCTTCCGGCACGGTGGGCGGACGGATGGCGCGGATGTCATAGCCGCGCGCCTGCATGGCGGCGGCAAGCGCCACGGCGCGCGCATCCGTGCCCACGATAATGGGCTGGATCTGCGATCCGCTGGCGGCAAGGCCCAGCCTGGTTTTCATCAGCGCCGCTGTCTGGCGGACCAGCGCCTGGAGCTGGGCGCGTTCCTGCTCGGCGCCCGCCGCGATGGCAAGCGCGGCGCGGGTGGCCGCCGCCATCAGCGGCGACGGCGCGGTGGAATAGATGAAGCCGCGCGCCCGGTTGACCATGAAATCGCGCAGCACGCGCGGCAGCGTCACCAGCGCCCCCATCACCCCCAGCGCCTTGCCGCAGGTGTGCAGGGAAATAATGTTGGGGGCGCCCTCGAATTCGGCGGCAAGCCCGCGCCCCTGCGGGCCGTAAACGCCGGTGGCGTGCGCCTCGTCCAGGATCAGCATGGCGTCACGCCGGGCGGCCAGCGCCTTCAGGTCAGCCAGGGGGGCGCGGTCGCCGTCCATGGAATATAAAGTCTCCACCGCGATCCAGATTTTTCCCCGTCCGCCGGCAAAGCGCCAGGCGGTGATCGCATCCGCGATGGCGCCCACGTCATTGTGCGGCACTTCCACCGCGTTGATGCGGCCCGGATCGAGCCCATCGCGGAAGCTGGCATGGATCAGCGCATCGTGAATGATCAAATCTTCGCGGCGCGGCAGGGTGGCGGCGATGGCGGCATTGGCGGCAAAGCCGGTGGGAAAATAGAGCGAAGTCTCGCTGCCGAAGAAACTGGCGGCTTCTTCCTCCAGCATTTCATGTTCGGGATGATTGCCGCGCAACAGCCGCGATCCCCCTGCCCCCACCGGCACGCCCCGCGCCAGCGCCGCGGCCACGGCATCGCGCAAGGCCGGGCTGTCGGCCAGGGCGAGATAATCATTGGAGGTGAAATCGCGCCCGCTTGTATGCGTCAGCGCCCGCAGCCGCCCCTTGGCAGCAAGCTCCGCCAGTGTCTTTTCGTGCGCGCCATCCATCTTGGGCATCCATTCCACAGGGCTTGCCGGGCGGCAAGCGGCTCCCCGAAAATCCGCCGCTAAACCACCGCCGGACGCGCCCGATGGCGGCGCCGGCCGATCAGCCGCATCACGCCATACTGGATCAGGAACAGGCCGGCCTTGCTGACGATGGCATAGACCGACATGAACGAGGCCCAGGCCAATATGCTGAATTCCAGGGCGACGACCAGGTTCAGGGCGGCGGAGAAGAACATCAGCCCGGCCCAGAGAAAGCCGAAGATCACCGCTATGTCCGGCACCAGCGCAATGGCGATGGGCGGCAGGTAACGCGTCATCCAGCCCCGCTTCAGCATCACCACGCCCACGGCCAGGTAGATCAGGCTGGGCTTCAGCATCACAAAGCGCGGATCACGGGTGAGCAGCGTCGCGCCGCCGGAGGCCACGACCAGAAACAGGCTCATCCACTGCATCGTATCGACGGGATTTTTGCGCAGGAACTGCCAGCCGATCTGGGCAAAGCCCAGACCGATGCCGAGCGCG
>CAIOFO010000027.1 GCA_903857685.1 uncultured Alphaproteobacteria bacterium | reverse complement strand
GGCTGATTTATGCCATTGACTTTGAATGAATTATGGTTGGCCAGGGTATTAATGGCGCCTTCGACCCCGCCTTCCAGTGTCAGCGCCGTAGCCCGCTGACGCGCTAGACCGCGCAAGATGGTCTCGCTGGCATCGGTATGCCGGAAGGTCAAATTGTCTGGTCCGCTGACATTGGATTCCTGGCTTGTGCGTTCGCTCTTGCCGCGCCGAATGGTGATCACCTGGGCTTCCGCGCCGCTCCACAGATCATGGTCATACTCGAATTGCGCCTCGCTGGCGGTATGAAATTCTCTCTCCGGCCCGCCTAACACGGTTACAGAGGGGAAGCTGAAATGCGCGACGGTGTTGGAATGGGTGCGCTGGTCGCTGTAAAGGCCTGAGGCATGAACCGCACCGCCCAATAGTGGCTGGCGATAGCTGCCGATGATGGTCCAGATATCGTCTACCTTGGGCTGATTGTATCTGGACAGGCTCTTTACGGTGCCGTTGCCGGCATAATCGTTGCGCATGCCATAGCCGAAGGAATCCACTTCCGGCGCGCGATAGACTGCCGCCGAAATGTCCAGCACATCGGTAGTGCCCAGCGAAAACTCGCCTGCTGCGCGCGGCGCGATAACCCCATGGCGGAAGGCAGCAAATTCAAATTCCGCCCGTCCGCGCGGGGCGTTGCTGACCTTTCGCACAACATTGACCAACAGGGGGTAGCCCTGCATGTCGATGCCCGCCGCCCCCGGATGCACCAGTTCGATGCGGTCCACTGAATCTGCCGGAATGCGTTTGAGGATATCTCCCAGCGTGTCCTGCTTGCTGGCGGGCGGCTGGCCGTCTATCAGCACATTGCCGACGCCGCCAGAATAACCGCGCACCGTCGCATTGCCTTCCAGCAGTCGAAAACCCGGCACCAGCCCCACCATGTCCAGCGCGGAGGAGGGTTGGGAGCCTGCGAAAAACACGGGCGCATAACCTTCCACTGAGGCGCGGATTTCCGCCTGCGCCCAAGCAACGCCGGGCATAGAAATTGCCAACAAGAAAATAAGACACGGCGCAAACCGGCGCATTTTTCACTTCTCTATCGGGGTGATCTGATTGGCTCTTTTTTATCAAGCTATTTGATACAAAGTGGCTTGGAAAGGTTTCTTGTCATGCCCAAAAAAGGGCTTGGCCGGAGCATTTTGTGACGCTACTGCGGCAGATTGACGATTGGACTTCGCCGTCTCTCGCATTGCACGTGCAGCATTTGCACCTGGATTGCCGAGCATGATCGATTGTCACACTTTGATTCAGATCAAAAGTGTTGATGGCCGCCGGGCTGGACATGTCAGGAGCGGATAAAGCCGGAACTTGCAAAGCAGATGCAGGGCAAAGTCTGAGAATTTTGTGCTACTGCTAACGTCCGCTTTGGGTCAGAAGCTGCCATTGGGCTGACCTCGGCGAATGTCCGCTTCGCGCCAAAATGGACATGCGGACAAGCCACGCGTCTCAGCCTATGGCGGGCAGCCTCGCCGGTCCGCTGGGATAGCCCTAAAGCTGCCAGCCCAGCGTGGCCATTTCCTCGACGATGGTGGTGCCGGAACCGATCTGGGCATTGATCTTCAGGCCGTAGGACAAGGGACCGTCCTCCTTCATGCCCAGGTCAAGACCCAGCAGCGCCGTGTCGGCCGCCGCATGCACACCCTTGAGCACGAAGCTCGAACCCGGCAGCCCCACGAACGACGCCCGGGCGAAAGGCGTGTTGTCGAAGGCATGCGCCAGGGCCACCGTGGCCACTTCCGAGAAAGTCTCGTCGCCCGCGACAAAGGCATTGCCGAAACGGGCGCCCAGTTCGCCATGGCCGATGCCGGTATTGTGCGAGCCATAGATCAGCGCGAAGGTCGAGGCGCCGGAGGCGGCGCGTTCGGCATAGGCTGGCGCCTGGAAATCCTCGCCTGCCAGGGCGGCGAAGGGCGTCAGTTCATGCTCGGAATCCAGCTTGACGTGATAACCGGTTTCCAGCCGGCCGCCGAACTGATGCACCAGGAACTTGGCGGCCAAGACATCGGTGCCCGACACGGTGATCGTCCGGCTGGTCTTGATATTGTGATTGCCCGCCGCCAGCGAAGCCGAGACATAACCGGCATCCAGGGCCGGGGCGTGAGCATAGACACCCACCAACCAGTCATTGCTGCTGCCGGTGCCGTTGCCGGAACGGAAGAATTGCCGTCCCAGCGCCAGGCTGGCGCCGATGGTAATATCTTCCGGCAATGCGGATTCCGCACCGGCGGCAAATCCGAAATTGGTGGCGCTGAGAGCGGCGCTGCCGGTGCCCAAATCGGCGGCATAGCCGGTGTGCCCGCCATAGGTCCCGCCCCACAACCGCATCGTGCCGGTTTCCAGCTGGGCCGGCTTGGGCGCGCCAAAAGCGTCGCCAGTGCCGTCCGCATCGGCAAGCGTCATGCTGCTGGCATCACTTCCGGTGCTCTGGCTCAGCATCAAGTCCAGAAAGGGAGAAAAGGTGCCCGCCACGGAATTGGAGACATTCGGCCCGATCTGGCCCGAGATCTGGTCCAGTGCCGCGCCCAGCTGGGCGCCGCCGAGATTGAAAAGCGCCAGGAATCCGCCCGTGGGATTGGCGTTCTTGTTAAGCACGGCATTGTCCATCGCCGCCGCCACCACCCGCTGGTTCGCGGTGCCGCCGCCACTCAGGAGCGGCAACAGCGCATTGGGCGCCAGCACGAGATAAACATTGTTGGCGTCATAGCTCAGCTTGGGACGAAAAGTGGTGGGAAGACCCGTCACCACCAGAGAACCGAATGTGCCGCTGACCCCACTGCTGGCGTTGATCACGGTATAGCTGGTGTTGAAGGTGTAAGTGCCCGGCGCTGCGGTCACCGACATCTGGCCGTTCACGTTGGCGGCGCCGGTTACAGTTGTTGAGCTGATGGCAGACGGCGTCAGCAGCGCGGAATAATTGGAGCCCGAAGCGAGCGTCAGCCCGCCGACGGTCAAGGTGCCGGGTGCGGTCGGCAGTCCCGGCGCCAGCGTGGCGCCCGAGGCGACCGTGACGGCGGATTTCAGCGAGCCGGCCCCCCCCAATGTGCCGGCGCTGACGGTGGTGAGGCCCGTGTAAGTGTTGGCGCCACTGAGAATCGTCGTGCCCGTGCCCGCCTGGGTCAGGGTACCCGTGCCCGAGATCACACCGGCATAAGTCAAGCTGTTGGAACGGTTGAAGATCAGCGCGCCATTGTCTGCAATGTTACCCGCAACTGAACCCGTCGTTCCGCCACTGCCGATCTGAAGCGTGCCCGCGGTGATCGTCGTAACGCCTGTATAGGTATTGTTACCCGTGAACACCAATACTCCGCTGCCGATCTTCTCGATGGGACGCGGGCCGCTGGTCTCGGATATCACCCCCGACTCGGTCGCCGTGCCGGCCGACACCTGCAATTGCGTCGTGTTGGAACTGACATTGATGGCGTTGGCGATTGTAACCCCGCTGGCATAATCGATCACCGAACCCGTCGTCGTGATCGTGCCCGTGCCCGCCGCGGAATTGTTGCCGAGCCTGAGCGTGCCGCCGGAGACCAGTGTGCCGCCGGTATAGGTATTGGCGCCTGTCAGGATCAGCGTGCCGGCGCCGCTCTTGACGAGCGAATTGTTGGTGCCCTGGTCGGTGATGACCGTGTCGATCTGCGACGTGCCTGTGGTTTGGCCGAACTCAAGATCGTGCGCGCTCCACACGCTGTTCGTCGCGGTGTAGCTGAAATAGGTCTGGCCGTTGATCGTTACGGCGCCATCCTGGGTAATGGAAAAGCCGCTCGGGACGGCCCTGTCGCTGGCGCCGGCGATGCTCAACGGCGTCAGTCCGGAAGCCGTGATAAAGCTCTGCGGCATCAGCGCCGTGAATGAGCCCGCGACGCCGCTGACGCCGTTGGCATTCAGCCCGATGCCGGTAACGCCGGCAAGATTGGGATTGCTGACATCGCCGAAATACATGTTGGTCGAAAAGATCGACTGTTTCTGGTCGGCATTGCCCGACGGGGCCGTGCCGGCGCCGTTCTTGTCCATCAGCAATACCAGCGCGTAACCCGCCTTGATTGTGTTTCCGGTTGGATCCGAGGCCGACGCGACGGGATCAATGACTTTTCCGATCACCGTGATTCGACTATTTCCGCCGCCCAGGTCGGTGATGGTCATGTTATTCACGCTGCCCATCGCGGCAACATATTGCAGGCCCTGGCCATTGGTCACATCGAAGACCAGCTTGGTGGTGTCGCCCGCCTTGATGTCCGTTCCCGAGCCGGTATCCGCCAAATTGAAGCTTGACGGGACATTGCCAGCGGTCTGAATGCCCGAATTTGCAAAGGCGAAATTGTAAACGCCCGTGGTCGGGACGTGATGGCGCCCAAATAGCGCGTCGAGGCGGTGGGGATGGCGCTGGTTGCGAAAATGCCCCCGCCGACACTGGCGAAGGCGTTTCCGCCGGTTCCATCTGCCTAGGTGCCCCATGCGGACAGGGTGGAGTTGAACGTGACATCCGCGCGCGCGACATCGCCAAGTGCACTCGACAGGGCCAGGACGGCCGCCCCCGCCAGCAAGAAACGCCTGAAACCCGAGCGATTGTTCATGCGCGGCCCTCCCAAAAAAACTAACAAGAAGTTAATTCGTCGCAAGGCCAGGGAATTTGATCACGATCAAACAAATTCACCGGAAGAGCGTAATCGCGAATAAATCTTAGTACGAAATCAGACAGTCTGCTGTCCGTGCTTCGGTTCGGATCCAGCTTCGGACCGCCGCGTACAAACAGAAGTCCGGGCGCGGTTGGCATCCCGCCGTTCCGGCGTCCGTTACCGCAGCCTTTTCGGCGGATCATGCCGCCTGCATGGTCAGGGCGCGCGGCCGCCTTCCATTTCAAAGCGCCAGCCGGCATTGCTGACGGTCTGCTGCAAGGCCTCGCGAAAAGCACCATAATCGAGCGTGCCGCCACTGGCGCCCGGGGCTTTTTCGCTGTGCGTGCCTGAACGTTGCCAGCCTTTGGTGCCGGTTGTCTCAACCGTAAGGGTCGGCGGCACCTGGCCCCAGGAATTCTCTTTCACCATTTCCGCCGCCATCGGCTCGGTCATACCCATCGCCGGAACCGCGGCCGGCGCTTCGTTTGGCGCCACCGTCGGGGGCGCCATCGGCACCGTGGCGGGGGATTCATTTCCTCCATCGCCTTTGACCGGTTCGGCAAGGCCTATATTGCCAAGTTTGTCGAAGGCGGGATCGCCTCGATCATGGATGTGCCGCCGCTCCAGCAGGCCATCAATTCCCGGGCCGAGTTTCTGGCCGAGAAGCAGGCCAATCTGCAGAAAGCGATGGACGCCCGGGAGGAATTTCTTCGCGCGCAGGCCGAACCGGAACTGCAGAGATCCTGGAACGATGCTCACGCCATCAGCGAAAGTTTCGGCCAGGAAGGCGACGTCGAACTCCGCGTCGCGCTGGAGCCGCCCAATATCATCCAGCAGAAGCCGGCGGATATCGTCAAACCCCGCAGCATGGCCGCGCCGCCCCCTTCGCAGAAGCCGGCGCAGGCAACAGGCCTATTGGCCAATGCCAGCAAGATCGAGATCGATCTTCAGTCGAACCAGGAGAAATGCAATATTCACGATGGCAATGTGATCTGTGTCACAGGCAGGACATCCGGCTCCGGTGATGTCCATTTCACTTTCAGATTCGTTTTCACCGGCCGGTTGACGGTCAACAGGATGGAAGGCAAGGAGCAAGCGACCCTGACCTCCAGCGTTCCGGGATGTACTTATACCGGCGCAGAGGAGTGTACCGGCGCAGAGGAGTGGACCGAGGCTTTCGATTTTTCAGCGGGCGGCAGTCTTGCATTTCAGCAAGGCGCAAAGACGGCAACGGTCACCGGAAAATCCGGTCCGGGATGCCAAGTCCAGGCAATGGTCTACCCGCCCCAGAAGGGTACCGGTACCTGGAAATTATTACCCTGAGCGCTACGCTGCGATCTTCATGACGGCGACAATTTCCGCCAAACGGAATATTGCAGCGGCTGGAGGTGTCCGCTTTGGCTCAAAAGCGGTCATTCAGCCATTGTTCGCCTTACGCCATACGTGGCCATTCGCGGGCATCAGCAGGCCACGTCACCTTCCCTCTTGTGCAACCACCCGGCCATCCACGGGCCGGGTTCCCAACAATTGCTGGCCGCTATCAGGTTGCTGCGAAAGCTGGGTTTCCTGAGTCTGCACCAGTGCAGTGGGCTCAACGTGACGAACTCCGATACTGTCGATATTCGTCACCATGGAAGCGAACCACAGACCCAAGATATTCGCGAAAAGTCCCATCTGCTTGCCTCTCAATCCACTTCGGCTTCCAAGGGCGGTTGCTTTAGTGTGGACCCTTATGCCCCACTCGTCATCCGATGCATTGACGCTCTTTGATATGGATCAAATCGCCTGTTCCCATGCGCCGCTCAGTGGAACATGGCATGACGACCGGAAGCAGACGTTGATCTGTGTCAAGGATCAGCTGACGATACGGTATTTGACCTGAGCGCAATTGAAGGCGCCCGCTTGCGCAGCGCACCAATGTCAGCTTCGACCAATTTCCGGATGTCAGCCGGCATGCGGCCATTGATCGAGGTCAAGGCGGCATTCCCTGGCGAGGTCAGAATTGCTGTTTGAAAATTGGGAGTGCGTCATGGGGCGATTTGAGAAAATCGGCTCGCTCGCCACCTTCACTGCGTTGGTGATAGGGAGTGTGGTTGGACCAGCTTGGGCCCTGCCGCAATCATCGCCAGTGTACCAGGGCAATGATCCCGGCCGCATTCCGGCAGACATGCAGCGTTTTGTTGTGACGGAAGGGTTGGAGATCTCCAATATCAAATCTTGGAGCGACGGTGGCGTCGCCAATCTCACCTATATTCTGACCTCCAAAGTCTTAAATGGATACCGGGGCCAGGAATACAGAGATCAGGTACACGTCAATGTCTACTGGTACAACGATCCGGAAAACACCGATACTGCCTTCAAGAGGCGGGTGGTTCAGGTAACCTGCCCCACTGCAAACAGTCTCTCGAACCATCATTGCAAGTCCATCAGTCTTGCAGCGAATGTTGTCGGCATCATGGATATTGCCGGGCCGGAGGGGTATCCGCAGTATCCGGTGAAACAGACCGACGATTATGTCGTCGAGCTTCGTGGTACCGACAATGCCGTTGTCGAGGTCTGGGGCGGTATTTACAGCAACTGGTCTACGGACGAAACGATCATTAAATCCATCGCGTCCCAGCTTGCCGGACTGGGACCGACACGGGTCTTGAACCAGGCGCAAGGGGCAGACGGGGTTGCAACAGCGCCAAGCCCGCCTCCCTCCCGCGCCGTGCAAAAACAGAATACTGCAGTCAACGTCCCACCCATTGCGGCGCCGCCGCCGGTGGTCCAGCGCGTCGCCGACACCGCCGCGATTGCCTGGGCTGCGGTCCCCCCGGTCCAAAACGTCGTTAAAAGCATCATCGGCAAAAGCGCCTTTGTCATCGAACGCAATTCCGACAACCGCCTGGATTGTTCGAACAACGAGGGCGTAAAGCGGCTGTTCGACAGCTCCGGCCAAAAGAAAATTCCGTCCCGCCTGCTGGACGACAAATCCCTGATCTTGCAGGCGCTGCAGACGCTCAATCTTTCCGACAGCGAGGCTGCGGCCCTGCTCGCGGCCATCGGCATGCCGGAATCCGACATTCCCGCCGCGGTGCGCGAACGTTCCTATATTTTGTGGGAGCCCAGCAAGATCAGCGATTTTCTGTCCGGCTTGCAGCTCAATCTCAATTATGCGTCCAAACTGGACGGCGGTTTCCAAAAGATTGCCTGGCGGACGGAGCCGGCATTGTTGCAGCGCATATCCACACTGTCCGACCTTTGTCCCCCGGCCAGCCTTTTCTCCTCCGAGCACAGTTCCATTCGCGGCAGCATCAATGGCGGCGGCGATTTCATCGATTACACCGCGCGACCGGCCGGCGAGCCTCGGCTCATCCCGATTGACGCGTCGCCGGCCCTGCAGACATTGACTGTCGAGCTTCCCGGAACGACGGTGACCATGCCCTATGAAACGGTGATAGCGATCGACCTGGCTCCCAACGGAATCGCGGCGGTCGCGGTATCGTCAGGTTCGGCGCAGATTACCGAGCGCTCAACCGGGGCACGGCGCTCCATCGGGCCGAACCAACTGGCCTTGAGCGTGCCGGGCATCGGGGTCAGCAAAGCCATGGCCATGACAGCCGCAGCCAGCCAAAATCTCGCCGAGGCCCAGCACGGCCCCGCCGGCGCGCAAGCCGCGCCAAGTCCAATACCGCCGAACACGGCGTCCGCCGGCATGCTTAGCCAAATTCAAACCGCGCGGGATGTCGCCTTTGGCCACCCGGTGAGTTCCGGTGATGTATTCGAGGCCGGCACCGAGCCGGTATTTGTCTGGTTCCACCATGAGGGCGTCGCCCCGGGCAGCCGCATCACGGCGGTGTGGTATTTCCTGGAAACCGCCCAGCCGCTGGAAATCGGGCGCGGCGATGTGGTGGTGCAGCCGCCTTCCGACTGGGGGCAATTCTCCTACAGCCTTGGCGACGGAAAATCATGGCCGCAAGGGCGCTACCGGGTCGATCTGCTGCTCAACGGCCAGCCGACCGGCAGCACGGCGTTCCGCATCGCGCCCGGCGCGGCGCCTTCCGGTGCAACCGGTCCCGGCCAGGCCGCGCCGAAAAGCCAGACCTATTCCGACGCAGGCGCCGGCTATTCGCTCGAAATGCCGGCGGACTGGGAGCGCAACACCAATGCCACCGATGACCTGCTGATGTTGCTGAACCGCTCGCAGGTGATCGGCATGGAGATGACGCTTCAGCACAATGCTGAGCGAATCCCGGACAAGGATTTGTATGCCCTGGTGGAGAAAAACAATCACGACAATGCGGAATTCCAGATCGTCAGTTCGCGCACGCGATATATTCCTGCCATCAACCGCACCGCCTATCTGCTGCTTCTGCGGGCCAGGAAGGAGGACGGCATGACGGATGTTCTTCTGGTGCCGCGCGAAGGTGGGGGGGCCAGCCATGACTATTACATGTTCAAGATCGCAGGCGCCGCGGCGCGCCGGGACGCGATTGACCGGGCGATGGAACAAATAGTTTCCGGCTTCAACCTCCGCTAGATCACGCGCCGCGCAAGAACGGTTCGCTCCAATGCCAGCTTTGGGTCAGAAGCGGACATCGACTTAACAGCCCCAATTACCAAAATGAATACACCCCCGAACCTGTTTCTGGTCCGAGGTGCCATTCAATTTTGATGGCGGCAAAAAGTGTCCACCTTTCCGGCCATCGCTATATCCCCGGGCGTCAGCCTGGCCTTATTGTTTCAATCTGCTTGCCAGGCGCCACTCGCTTGCTCGCGGCGTTTACAGCTTTCGCGTCCATACGCTGTCGCTACGGACCCACCGGACCCGCTCACGCACTTCGTGCGCCGCCGCTCACGGTCGAAAGACCCGCCCTTTTTGTTTCGCATTCCCGGCCTCGCGCCGCGCCGAACGCGCGACGCTGCGGCGTTCGCCGGGACCGAAGGTCCACTGGACTTTCGACTGTTCCCGGCTCACCCGGGCAGCCGAAGCTAGGCCGCGGCGCTTGCCGCGCCATTGAGAACATCCGGCGCCTTGTTCGGCAGCACGATGAAGGCCCTGCAGCCGCCGCCCTGTTCGCTTTCCAGCCAGGCGCGGCCGCCATGCAGTTCGGCCAGGCCACGCACCAGCGCCAGGCCCAGCCCGGTGCCGCCCGCCTGGCGGTCATAGCGGTTGTCCACCTGGCTGAAGGGCGTGAAAATATTGGCCAGCTTTTCGCGGGGAATGCCGGGGCCGTTGTCGCGCACCATGATCTGGAATCCGCCGCCCTTGGCCGCGCTGGCCTGCACGTCGATGCGGCCGCCTTCGGGGGTGAATTTCACCGCGTTGGAGACCAGGTTGATCAGCATCTGCTTGAGGGCGCGCTCATCGGCATAGAGCGGCGGGGTGTTGGGCTCGACATGAATGATCAGCTGCTGGCGCTTTTCGGCGGCCTTGAAGCCGATCAGCTTCAGGGCGATCTCGAAGGTGCGGCGGGCATCCAGCGGATTGGGCGAGATTTCCATGCGGCCCGCCTCGATCTTGGCGATATCGAGCAGGTCGTTGATCAGCGACAGAAGATGGGCGCCCGAGGAATGGATATCGCCGGCATAATCCTTGTAGCGGGCGTTGCCCACGGGGCCGAAGCATTCCTGGGAGATGATTTCGGAAAATCCCAGAATGGCGTTCAGCGGCGTGCGCAGCTCATGGCTCATATTGGCCAGGAAGGCGGTCTTGGAGGCGTTGGCGGCTTCCGCCTCGAAGCGCTTGCGCAGCGCATCGTCGCGGGTTTCCTCCAGTTCGCGCGCCATGTCTTCCACCTGGAAGCGCAGCCTGGCGTCCTCCTGCATGCGAGCCACCAGCGGCCGGCCGGTGAACCACATCTGGGCCGCGAACGCCGGCAGGGCCAGGGCAATCACGATGTCCAGCAGGCTGCCACCCAGCAGGAAGCGCGCCGCGGTCATCGCGGTCACGGGTCCAAGGCTTGTCAGGAACATGGGCAGGCTGCTGCCGCGCGCAATCACCAGGCCGGCGACCACCGCGACGGCGCAGGTGCCAAGGAACATGTGGTTGACGGCATTGCCCGGCTCCCAAAGCAGCCAGGACATGAATCCCCAGGAAAAGGATACGCAAGCTTCCATCGCCGCCAGATGCAGGAACCAGTGACCCACATCGTCCAACGCACCTGCCGCACGGTTCAGGTAGAGCGACGCCACGCTTGACGCCACGCCCAGCGTCAATGTCACGAGGGCGGGAAAATAGAGCGCCGAGACCAGGCTTTGGTGGCCGAACACGCCGAACACGGAACACAGCAGCGCGATCAGCAGCGACCAGAGCAGCACGGCAATGCGCGTCGACAGCACCGACCGGGCGGTGAGATCGAGCTGCGCCTTGAGCGCGCGGACATCGCCGCCGCGCATCATCCGCATCACCTGGAAAAACTCAGCCAAGACACACCGTTCAGGACAACTGACCCATAAGGGTCCCCGTGCAAATTCTATGGCTTTGCCCGTTAAATAAGTGCTGCGAGACATTTCAGCAAAACCGGGAAAATGCCTGCTTTCCGGGCCCAGAGGTTGCGGAGAAGTAAACAGCGGCATCAAATGGATAATTGCGCATTATAGAAAATCGTGCGCTCGGACAAACGCTTGGCTAAGTTCGTTGGGTCCGGCGGCGATTCGCGGGGCACAAGCAGGACCATGGCGAAACAACCCCCCGATCTGTTCGACAGCGCGCCTTCCGCCGCGTCCAAGGCCTATACCGCCAAGGACATCGAGGTGCTGGAGGGGCTGGAGCCGGTGCGCCGCCGCCCCGGCATGTATATCGGCGGCACCGACCTTGCCGCCCTGCATCACCTGGCCTCGGAAATTCTCGACAATGCCATGGACGAAGCGGTGGCCGGCCATGCCAGCCGCATCGAGCTGGAATTGCGACACGGCGGCGTGCTGGCGGTGCGCGACAATGGCCGCAGCATTCCGGTGGACCCGCATCCCAAATTCAAGAACAAGTCGGCGCTGGAAGTGATCATGACCACGCTGCATGCCGGCGGCAAATTCGACGGCAAGGTCTATGAAACCTCGGGCGGGTTGCACGGCGTCGGCGCCAGCGTGGTCAATGCCCTGTCGGAATGGATGGAAGTGGATGTGGCGCGCGACAAGCGGGCGCACCGGATGCGCTTCGAGCGCGGCCATGCCATCGGCAAGCTGAAAGACCTGGGCGCGGTCAACTGGCGCGGCACCATTGTCAGCTTCAAGCCCGACGCCAAGATTTTCGGCGATATCCAGTTTTCCCCGACCCGGCTCTACCGCATGGCCAAGAGCAAGGCCTATCTGTTCCGCGGCGTGGAAATCCGCTGGTCCTGCGATCCCGCGCTGATCAAGGACGAGACGCCCGCCGAGGAGACACTGAAATTTCCCGGCGGCCTTCTCGACTTTCTCAAAAGCGAGATCGGCAAGTCGCACACCGTCAACAGCCGCGACTTCGCCGGCCGCACCGAGAACAAGAAGGACAAGGCGCGTGGCGGCTCGGTGGAATGGGCGGTGGCCTGGACCCCGGCGATCGATCCTTTCGTCCGCTCCTACTGTAACACCATTCCCACGCCGCAGGGCGGCACCCATGAGCAGGGCCTGCGCAACGCCCTGACCAAGGCGCTGCGCGACCATGGCGAGCGCGCCAGCAACCGCAAGACCGCGCTGATCACCGCCGACGACGTGATGGCGGGGGCCTGCGCCGTGATCTCGGTCTTCATCCGCGAACCGGAATTCCAGGGCCAGACCAAGGACAAGCTGTCATCGCCCGAGGCCCAGAAACTGGTCGAGACCGTGATCCGCGATCATTTCGATCACTGGCTGGCGGAAAGCCCGGCCGAGGCCGACAGGCTGCTGGAATTCGTCATCGAGGAAGCCGAAACCCGCCTCAAGCGGCGGCAGGAAAAGGAAGTCTCCCGCAAGGCGGCGACGCGCAAGCTGCGCCTGCCCGGCAAGCTGGCCGACTGCACCCGCGACGCCGCGGAAGGCACCGAGATATTCCTGGTCGAAGGCGACTCGGCAGGCGGCAGCGCCAAGCAGGCGCGCGACCGCAACACCCAGGCGATCCTGCCGCTGCGGGGAAAAATATTGAACGTGGCCAGCGCCGGGGCCGGCAAGATGCAGGCCAACCAGGAACTGTCGGACCTGGTGCAGGCGCTGGGCTGCGGGCTGGGCGCGAAGTACAACGCCAGTGATCTGCGCTATGAGCGGGTGATCGTGATGACCGACGCCGATGTCGACGGCGCCCATATCGCCTCGCTGCTGCTGACATTTTTCTATCGCGAAATGCCGGAACTGATTACCGGCGGGCATCTGTATCTGGCCATGCCGCCGCTTTACCGCATGAGCCAGGGCGCCAAGACCATCTATGCCCGCGACGATGCCGACCGCGACCGGCTGATGAAAAGCGAATTCCGCGGCGGCAAGGTGGACATTTCCCGCTTCAAGGGCCTGGGCGAAATGATGCCGGCGCAGCTCAAGGAAACCACCATGCGGCCCGGCCACCGCACCCTGATCCGCGTGGAGACCGCCAAGGGCGACGACACCGATGACCTGGTCGAGCAGCTGATGGGCAAGAAGGCCGAGCTGCGCTTCCAGTTCATCCAGGAAAACGCCGCCTTCGCCAAGGACGTGGATATCTAGTTTGCCAGCACGGCCACATCCGTGGCGATAAAACTCATGTCGCCCTGCCCCGAGGGCACCGCCCAGTCCGGCCGCGCCCGCGCCAGGGCAGCCGCGTTCGGCGGCAGGCCGTAACGCTGTTCCACCAGCAAAAGGCTGGCGGGCACCGGCCCGGAAAAATCCAGGATCATGTGGACGGAGGCGCAATCGGGCGTGCCGCAATTGATCTGGACGCCGTCCTTGCCGGCCGCCACATGCACATCGCCGATGGTGACGGCGCGCAGGCCGCCGGAAACCAGCAGCGCCATGCCGCTCGCCGCTGCCGAGCCATGCAGGTCCAGCGCGATGCTGCCGCCCTGGCGTGTCACCGTCGCCGAGGGCGCGGGAAATTGCCCATTGCCCAGCGGCGCGACATAGCCGCGCCAGGCCACCAGCGGCCCGGGGGCATCCGAAAAATGCGCCGCGGCGCGCAAGCTCTCCGGCAGGCGCGGCACCGGATCGGCCAGCAGGAAGGATTTTCCGTCCTTCTCGACATAGCGCAGGTTGAGGCGCTGCGGCGCCGCGGCGCTATAGGTCGGCTCGAATCCCTGCACCACCGCCGCGCCCAGGGCGATCACCAGCGACAGGATGATGGAAGCGCGCCAGGCGCCCTCGTCCATTTTTTGCGCCGCCAGCACCGGCAGCAGCGCGCTCAGCGCCATGGCCGCGCAAAACATCACCAGCGGATGGCTCGCCAGTCCCATGATTGCCTCGCCGCTGGCCGCCAGCCCCAGCCAGACGATCATCGCCGCCAGCGCCGACAGCAGCAGCGCCGCGTCGCGCCCGGCCCCCGGCGTCAGCAGCAGCAGCAGGGCGGCGGCCATGCCGGGAAAAATGAAATAGGGGCTGAGGCCCGGCGCGAAAATCGCCGCCGCAATGCCCAGCGTCGCCAGCCATAGCCAGCACGCCATCACGCCGGCGCCGCGCATGCTGAGCAGGGCCAGCGCCCATGCCGAAAAGGCGAGCGCGACGCGAAGCGCCAGCGGATGGGCGAAGGACGGATCGCCGCTGCCGGAAATCAGAGATGCCAGCGCCGACAGCGCAAATCCCGCCGCGATGCAGCCCGCCAGCAACAAGGGCGGCGTCAAAATTTGCGCCAGCCGATGGCGCGGCCCCTGAAGATGGGAAGGCCGGCTGCGCGGGCTGAACCAGCCCGCCAGCGCGATCAGGATGAAAGCCGTCACCGCCAGCGGCAGCGCGAACATCGCGGGCAACCGCGGCAGCCAGCTTCGCCCGATATCCAGGTCGATCGCATCGCCACTCTTGAGCCGGGCCCAGTCGGCGCCGACAAGCGCCCGCGTCAGGCCCAGCACATTGTCGCCCTGGCTTTGCAGTGTGGCGGGAGAAAGGTTTTCCCGCCGGTCGAGCGGGGTATGATAATCGGCGACATTGCCGATGAAGGCGAAATTGGCGCCGGGAAAACCCGCCTGCAGGAACGGCGTCATGTCGGTGTCGTTGGGCAGGTATTTGTAGATTTCACCATAGAGCGACGAGGTCGCCGGATGCGCCACGCTTCTGGCGTAGAGGTCCACCAGCCGATAATTGCCCGCGCCGGTCTGGAACAGATAGCTTGGTCCCTGACTGCCGCGCGCCTCGGCATTGACCACCATGCCGACGCGGCTGCGCCAGGCATCATCCGTCAGGAACAGCCTGGCGCCGAGCAGGCCCATCTCCTCGCCGTCGCTGAACAGGGCGATGACCGGATGTCCGGTTGATCCCTCCTGCGCTTTCAGGGCGCGGATCGTTTCCAGCAGGGCGGCGACGCCCGAGGCATCGTCGGAAGCGCCCGGTCCGGCCGCCACCGAATCCAGATGCGCCATCAGCAGGATCGCCTTGCCGTCACCGGGGACGATATCGGCAATAATGTCGCCGACCGTGGCGCAGGAAATTCCGCCGCGCCCCGCCATGCAGCTCATGCCGCTGATGCTGTGCGTGGGGACGCCCAGCCGCGCCAGCTCGGCCAGCAGCCGGGCATGCACCGCCGCATTCTCGGCGCTGCCCGCAGGATGGGGGAACTGCGGTCCCAGCAGCCGCGCCAGCACGGCCTGCGCCCGCACGGCGGAAAACTCCGTGGACGGAGCATCATGGCCCGCGACACGGAAAGGGCTGAGGCCCGCCAGCGCCCACACCGCCACACACAGCAGTCCCAGCAACCAGACTCGCAGCACCCCGCCCATGGCAGCAAGGCTGGCGCGCAGGGCAAATTCCGTCAATCGCGGAACGGCGACATCGGCCCGGCGTTACCAGTCCAGGAAGGCGGTCCCCGCAAGGGAACTCAATCATTCGCCTTCGGCTGCGCCCGGTGTAATCCCCCTCCACCGGGCGTTTGCTCGAATGGTCGCCCTCTTCGCCATTTATGGGAAAACATTGACTTTCCGGCGTTTCTTCCTATGCTCAGGCAGCAAGAGTCGGCGGCCAATACGGGCTTTGCCAGACTTGGGCGCGGCATCAGCGCCCCTTTTCAGGAGCGTGCTACGACCCAAGTGACGATCTCCGGCGCGCAAGCCGGAACCAGCGAAGTTATTGATAACGCGGCCCCTTTGACGGCATTGGCGGAGGGCCCTTCGACTGTGGCAGCAGGCGGTTTCGACGGCCTGGGCCTTTCCCCGGAAATCCTCAAGGCCGTGGTGGATAGCGGCTACACCACCCCCACCCCCATCCAGGCCCAGGGCATTCCCGTGGTGCTGCAGCGGCGCGACCTGATCGGCATCGCCCAGACCGGCACCGGCAAGACCGCCAGCTTCACCTTGCCGATGATCGAGATGCTCAGCCGCGGCCGCTCCAAGGCCCGCATGCCCCGCGCCCTGGTGCTGGAACCGACCCGCGAACTGGCCGACCAGGTGTCGGAAAGCTTCGACAAATACAGCAAATATTCCAAGCTCTCCCAAGCGCTGCTGATCGGCGGCACCTCGATGGACGAGCAGACCAAGAAGCTCGACCGCGGTGTGGACGTTCTGATCGCCACCCCCGGCCGCCTGATGGACCATTTCGACCGCGGCCGCATCCTGCTGTCCCAGGTCAATATCCTGGTGATTGACGAAGCCGACCGCATGCTGGACATGGGCTTCATTCCCGACGTGGAAAAAATCTGCAAGCTGTTGCCCTTTACCCGCCAGACGCTTTTCTATTCCGCGACCATGCCGCCGGAAATCCAGCGCCTCACCGACCAGTTCCTGCACAATGCCGTGCGCGTGGAAGTCTCGCGTCCCGCCACCACCGCCAGCAATATCACCCAGGAAGTGGTGATGATCCCGGCCAATGACTGGGCCAAGCGCGAAGCCCTGCGCCGCCTGATCCGCGAAGCCGAGCCGACCCTGCAAAACGCCATCGTCTTCTGCAACAGAAAGCGCGATGTCGATGTCGTGGCCAAGTCGCTGGTCAAGCATGGCTTCGACGCCGCCCCGATTCACGGTGACCTGGACCAGTCGCTGCGCACCAAGACGCTGGACCGCTTCCGCGCCAACGACCTCAAGATCCTGATCGCCAGCGATGTCGCGGCGCGCGGGCTCGACGTTCCCGCCGTCAGCCATGTCTTCAATTTCGACGTGCCGATCCATGCCGATGATTATGTCCACCGCATCGGCCGCACCGGCCGCGCCGGCAGAAGCGGGGCGGCCTTCATGCTGGCCTCGTCGCGCGACGGCAAATATATCGAGGCGATCGAGAAGATCACCGGCAACAAGCTGGCCCGCCGCGAAATGATGGATATCGAGGTGCGCGAAGAGCGCAAGGCGCCGCGCGGCGAACATGGCCGCGGCGGCAGTGGTGGACGCGGCGGCTCCCTCGACAAGGACAAGCGGCACCGCGACCGCCGCCCGCCCGGCGGCAAATTCCACGACCAGGTCGCCGGCATCGAGCCCAGCCAGGTCAGCGAAGCGGCAGTTGCGACCAGCGCGCCCTCACCGGTGATCGCCGATGCGCCCCGCCCCGAAGCACCCAGACAGGAACAGCCGCGCCAGGAACAGCGGCCGCGCCACGAACAAAGGCCCCGCAACGATCAACCGCGCCAGGACAATCCGCGTCAGGACACTCCGCGTCAGGACAAGCCTCGTGCGGAACAGTCGCATCACGAAAAGCCCCACCACGATAAACATGGGCGCGGCGGCAGCCAGCGCCAGCATAATGAACGCGCCGCCCAGCCCGAAGCGGTGGACAAGAGCCAGCTTCCCGCCTTCCTCTTCCGGCCGGTGCCGGTGAAGAAGCTGGAGTCCAAGGAGTGAGGAGCGTTTGGCCGTAGGCCAATGAAATGGTTCGGTGAACCATTTCAAGCGACGAACGCCCGGAGCGCAAGCGAAGGGCCGGGCACCGCTGGGCCGCCTTTTCCGGGCCCTTTGGTACAAAAAACCCCGCGATAACCGTACTCATTGCGACGGAACTTAACGCTTTTTTACCGCGTACGGCGTGACACTTGCCCCTGCCGCGCGTGGTTTTGGCGGCCAGTGGGGACGATAACGTGTACAAATCAGACCGGGAACAATCGCTCGCCAAGACTGCGGTCGCCCAGATGGGCGAATGCAATGTCGTTCCGACGCCCGAAAATTTCGAACTGTTCTACGCCTTTGCCTCGGGCGAGCATCCCGGCGTCACTCAGGTGATGGCGGCGATGATCGCCAACAAGAATCCCTTCACGCCCAAAATCCTCGCCGACCTTCGCCTGCGCTGCCTGTCCGGCGCGCGCGCCGCCCGCTCGATGGACAATGTCGGCACCGGCATGAGCCAGGTGATCGACACGGTGATGGTCAAGCTGGAGGCAGCCGCCCGCCAGACCAGCGCCTATACCAGCACCCTGTCCGCCGCCACCGGCGAGCTGGACGCCAGCCAGTCGCCCGACGACATGCGCAAGCTGGTGGAAGAACTGATCGCCGCCACCAAGGCAATGGAATCGCGCACCCGCTCGCTGGAAGGCGAATTGCAGAAATCCTCCGAGCAGGTCACCGAGCTGCGCGGCAAGCTCGACGATGTCCGCAAGGAAAGCCTCACCGATCCCCTGACCAATATCGCCAACCGCAAGGCGTTCGACGCCGCGATGGAAACCGCCATGCTGGCGCTGGGCGAAGGCGAAAGCGTCGCCCTGATGATGTGCGACATCGACCATTTCAAGAAATTCAACGACAGCTGGGGCCACCAGACCGGCGACCAGGTGCTGCGCCTGGTGGCGAGCTGCCTGTCCGACAATCTCAAGGGCCGCGACACCGCCGCGCGCTATGGCGGCGAGGAATTCGGCGTCATCCTGCGCGGCACCAGCCTCACCGACGCCATCCATGTCGCCGACCAGATCCGCCTGGCGGTGCAGGGCCGCAAGCTGGTGAAGAAATCCACCGGCGACGTGCTGGGCACCATCACCATTTCGATCGGGGTCTCCGAATTCACCGCCGGCGACACCATCGAATCCATCATCCGCCGGGCCGATGCCTGCCTGTATGGCGCCAAGCAGAATGGCCGCAACATGGTGCTGGGCCAGAACGATCCCCGCATGGCGAGCCAAATCTCAAGCGCCGCGTAATCACCTCCAGCCCGCCTGACGCCGGGACGCGCCCGCAAATGCGGGCGTTCGGCCGGCGAAAGCTCCACTGGAGCTTTCGCTTGCCCGGCCTCACCGCTATGGTTCCGGCATGAAGACGCAATTCGAACATGCCGAGCTGACGGCGCATGACAGCGTCGCCATCCTGGCCCTGAACCATCCGCTGGTGATGAACGCCGTCTCGCCCGCCATGATAAAGAGCCTGACGGGGGCGCTGGACCTGATCGAAGGCGATGCGCGTTTTCGCGCCCTGATCCTGACCGGCACCGGCAAGGCGTTCTGCGCCGGCGCCGATCTCAGCCTGCCGTCCGGCGATGTGCCGGATACCGGCGCCCTGCTGGAACAGGTCTATCATCCTTTCCTGCGGCGGCTGCGCGATCTGCGCATGCCGCTGGTGATGGCGGTGAACGGGGCTGCGGTCGGCATCGGCATGAGCCTGGCGCTCAGCGGCGATCTCGTCATCGCCGCCCGCTCGGCTTTTTTTCAGCAGGGTTTCACCAGGATCGGCCTGGTGCCGGATGGCGGCTCGACCTGGCTGCTGCCGCGCCTGGTGGGGCTGGCGCGGGCGCGCGAACTGGCGCTGCTGGCCGAGATGCTGCCGGCGCAAAAGGCGCTCGATTGGGGCCTGATCAACTTTGTCGCCGACGACGAAACATTGATGGAGGAGGCGCTTCGCCTGGCGGAAAAACTGGCGCACGGCCCGGCCGCCCTGGCCCTGACCCGCAAGCTGTTCTGGGAAAGCCAGCACAATTCCTATGAAGGGCAGCTTGCCCTGGAGCAGGCGGCGCAGCGCAAGGCGGGCGCCAGCGCGGATTTTCGCGAGGGACTGAAGGCGTTTCGTGAAAAACGCCCACCCCGCTTCACGGGAAAATAGCAATGAAGACAAAAACGAAAAACTTCGCGGTGAAGGAAGGCGAGAAAGTCGATCTCGCCAAATGGCCCACCGCCATTGCCCCGGTCTACAAGTCGCCCGAGCATTACAAGGCCCTGCTGGAAGAGCGGGTGGCGAAATTGAGCGCGCAGCAGCAGCTTCTCTATGCGATGGACCGCAACGCCGTGCTGCTGATTTTCCAGGCGATGGATGCGGCGGGCAAGGACAGCGTCATTAAGCATGTCATGTCCGGCATCAATCCCCAGGGCTGCCAGGTCTTCAGCTTCAAGCATCCCAGCGCCGCCGAGCTGCAGCATGATTTCCTCTGGCGCACCACCCGCGACCTGCCGGAACGCGGCCACATCGGCATCTTCAACCGTTCCTATTACGAGGAAGTGCTGATCGTGCGGGTTCATCCGGAAATCCTGGCGGGCGAATGCGTGCCGGATGGCGAAGACATCTGGGAGCATCGCTACCGGTCCATCCGGGGCCTGGAGCAGCATCTGCACGCCAACGGCACCCGCATCATCAAATTCTTCCTGCACATGTCGCCGGAAGAACAGCGCAAGCGTTTCCTGGCGCGGATTGATGCGCCGGAGAAGAACTGGAAATTCGGCGAGGACGACGTCAAGGAACGCAAATTCTGGAAACAGTATATGAAAGCCTATGAGGCCTGCCTCGGCGCCACCAGCAGCAAAAAATCGCCATGGTATGTCGTGCCCGCCGACGACAAGAAAAACACCCATCTGATTGTGGCGCAGATCGTCCTGGACGCGCTCAAGGACCTGAAAATGGCTTACCCCGAAGCCAGCCCGGCGCGGCGCAAGGAACTTCGGGCCGTCCGCAGGAAACTGGCGAAATAGCGCGCCGCGTTGTGAGTGATCCGCAATAGCGGCCGCCGCATCCGCTTGTATACAAAATCACAATATTGGCTTTACACCGCCTGAAGGGTTGGGCTGTAGCGTCGAAATGGTGGTATAAAAGAGGAACCATCTCGATGAGTATTTCTGCAATATCATCCCCGCCGCCCGCGCTGCCGATCGCGCGGACGCCGGAAGCAAAAGAAGGCCCCGGTCCGGATCATGATGGAGATGGCGATGAAGTCGGCGCATCCACCCGCGCCGGAACAACCGCTGCGGTGCCCCAGGGCATGGGTGCGGCTGTCAACACCCGGGCCTGACGTTCGTCCGGCGGGCGCGTCATTCAAAGGGCGCGCCCGCTAGGCGTCCCGCAGAAAAGGCATCCCCTTCACGATGAATATTCTGCTGGTCGAAGACGAAGACGCGCTCGCCGCCTATGTCGAGAAGGGCCTGCGCGAAAACGGTCATCATGTCGAATATGCCGGCCGCGGCGACAGCGGGCTGGAGATGGCCAGTGGGGGCAATTACGATCTGATGATCGTGGACCGAATGCTGCCAGGACTTGACGGCCTGACGCTGGTCAAGACCCTGCGTGACCAGGGCAAGCATTGCCCGGTTCTCATTCTCAGCAACTTGGGCGGCCTGGATGATCGCGTCGAGGGCCTGAATGCCGGCGCCGACGACTACCTGCCCAAGCCTTTTGCCTTTGCCGAATTGCTGGCGCGGGTCAATGCACTGCTGCGCCGTCCGCCCTTGTCGCAGGAACCGCAGCTCCTCAAGCTGGGCGACCTGGAGCTGGACCGCATCCGGCGCAAGGTGACGCGCGCCGGCGCGGCGATTACGCTGCAGCCGCGTGAATTCGCCCTGCTGGAATATCTCCTGCTGCACCAGGACCAGGTCATCACCCGCACCATGCTTCTGGCCGGGGTGTGGAATTTCCATTTCAATCCCAAGACCCATATCGTCGAAACCCATATGAGCCGCCTCAGGTCCAAGGTCGGAAGCGACCTGATCCACACGGTGCGCGGATCGGGATACACAGTTCGTGCGCCTAACGCAGACGCTTAATTCGGCCAGCTTCAGGCTGACGGCCGCCTATGCCGGGCTCTTCGCGCTTTCCGTGGGGCTGCTGGCGGTGGTGACCTATTTTTCGGTCACACGGGAACTCAGCCGCGAATTCCACGCCCGTATTTTTTCCGAATCCGCCGCCCTGGAAGCCGATTACAATTCGGGCGGCGTGCGCCAGGTGATCCGCGCCATTTCCGACCGCCAGCGCGGAAGGCTGGCCGATGGCCTGGATTTCACGCTCTACGACAATGCCGGCCATCATCTGTTCGGCGATCTTCCGATAGTGACCTGCACCCGGGGCTGGACCACGCTGAAAGGGCCGCCGGACGGCGACGAGGCCCCCGGCCAGCAGGAGCAGCTTGGCGTCTATATCACGCCGCTGCCCAAGGGATTGTGCCTGCTGGTTGGCGATGACTGGGGCGAAGTGGCCAATTACGGCACCGTGATCCTGAAAACCTTTGCCTGGGTGTTCCTGCTTTCCCTCACCCTGGCGGTGGCGGGCGGCGTGCTGCTCAGCTCCGAGTTCCTCAAGCGCATCGAAGCCATCACCAGGACCCTGGAAGCGATCATCGAAGGCGACATCAGGCGGCGCGTGCCCCGGCGCAGTGCCCCCGACGATCTCGACCGGCTGGCGGCGACGCTGAACCGCATGCTCGACCGCACCAACAGCCTCACCGAAAGCCTGAAGCATCTGTCCAACGACATCGCGCACGATCTGCGCACGCCGCTGGGCCGCCTGCGCCGCCAGCTCGACACCGCCCGGCTCCGGGCGCTTACGCCGGCAGAATGCCAGGAGGTGATCGAGAAAAGCGTGGGCGAACTGGACGATATTCTGGGCATGTTCAGCGCCATCCTGCGCGTGGCGCAGATCGAAAGCGGCAGCCGGCGCAGCGGCTTTCAGCATGTTTGCCTCAGCAACCTGGTCGCCGACATCTGCGAGACATTCGGCCCGGCCTTCGAGGACGATGGGCACATCCTGAGCCATCAGATCGAGCCCGATCTGTGGATCAACGGCGACCAGGAACTGATAACGCTGTCCCTCGCCAATCTGCTGGAAAACGCCTCAACCCACACGCCCGCCAATTCCAGCATCACCGTCTGCCTGCGCAAGGCGCGCGGCGGCGTCGAGCTGGATGTGTCGGATGACGGACCGGGCGTGCCGGAAGGCGAGCGCAAGCGCATATTCCAGCGATTCTATCGCCTGGAAACCAGCCGGACGACGGCCGGCAACGGCCTGGGCCTGAGCATCGTGGCCGCCGTCGCCGACCTGCATGCGGCGGAAATTGATGCCGCAGACAACCATCCCGGCCTCAAGGTCGCGATCCTGTTTCCGGCCGCCTGACCCATGGCTGCGACCAATGATCTACATCACCAAAAAGGCGAAATGCCGTAATGTTGCGGCGGCGCCGGGGTGCTAGGCCTTCTTCACCGCAAAATCACCGCAGGAAAAGCGACGCATGTCCATACGTCCGTTAACCGCCATTCTGTTCAGCCTCGCTCTCGCCCTGCCCGCCCACGCCCAAGATCTGGATCTCAGCGCCTTCAAGGGCAAGGTCGTCTATCTCGATTTCTGGGCTTCCTGGTGCGTGCCCTGCCGCCTGTCCTTTCCCTGGATGAACCAGATGCAGCAGATATATGCCTCCAAGGGCGTGGTGGTCGTCGCCGTGGACGTGGACCGCGACCGCGCCCAGGCCGATGAATTTCTCGGCCAGGTGCCGCACGCGTTTCGCATCGTTTATGACCCCAGCGGCAAGATCGCCCGCCAGTATGATTTCAAGGACATGCCGACCAGCGTGCTGATCGGGCGGGACGGCAAGCAGCACTTCGTCCATAGCGGCTTTTTTCCGGCCAAGGAGAGCGAATATGTCACGCATCTGGAAAGCCTGATCGGCGGAGGCGGTTGACCATGCGGACGGCGGCAAGAACGGTTTTCCTGGCCGGCATGGCGCTGGCGCTGGCGGGATGCGCCTCGCTCGGTCCCAAGCCCTGGGAAAAGGACCTGATGGCGCGGCATGAAATGCTGGTGGATCCCTATCCGCTGCAGACCGCGGCCGAAGACCATGTCTATTTCAGCAAGGAGGCTTCCAGCGGCGGCCGCGGCTTTGCCGGCGGAGGCTGCGGGTGCAATTGAAAAAGCGCCGCCGCGGCAATGTCCGCAAAAGCCTGGCGCGCATATCGGCGGGCCTGCTGGCGGCGGCGCTGCCGCCGCTGGCGGGACAGGCGGCGGCCCAGTCCTATTATGACGACGCCTCCGGCACGCGGAACAACAATTTCGGGCCGGGCTTCACCTATTCGCAGCTTGATGCCGCGCTCCTTGTCTATCAGGAAGCCGGCGGCCGAGTCGGCGCCATCGAGCCCACGGCGAACCTGAGCATGCATGCGGCCGATGGTCGGCAGCTCAGCATTGGCGGGGTCGCCGACTCGGTATCGGGCGCCACCCCCAATGGAGCGGTGCCGTCCAACCTGCCGCAGAATTTCGTCACGCCGATCAAGGCGCAGGGCTCCAGCGCCAGCGTCACCAGCGCATCGGGCGGCAGCACCATCATCAAGTTGCCGCCGACGCCGGGACAGCTCGCCACCGCCGCGCTGGGCCGGCAATATACCGTGCCGGCCAACACGCTGCCGATGGACAAGGGGTTTCACGACCATCGCGCCGCCCTGAACGGCGCCTGGGCCCAGCCCCTGGGCGGCATCACCGAGATCGGGGTCGGCGCGGGCTATTCGCGGGAGTCGGACTACCAATCCATCACCGCCAACACCCATTTGTCCCAGAATTTCAACGCCAACAACACCACGATGAGCTTATCGCTCAATTCCGAATTCGATTCCTCCTTTCCCTTTGGCGGCATACCGACGCCCCTGTCGGTGATGAATGCGCAGTGGAAAACACAGTCCACCCGCGACAAGACCCAGCTCGGCTTTGTGCTCGGCCTGACCCAGGTGATGACGCGGTCCTGGCTGACCCAGTTCAACTATGCCTTCGACCAGCAATCGGGATACCAGAACGATCCCTATCGCATCGTCTCGGTGGTCGATCCGGCCAGCGGGGTGCCGACGCAAAGCCTTTACGAGAACCGCCCGCAGAGCCGCCAGAGCAACAGTTTCTACTGGGACAACAAGCTGGATCTCGGGCCGACCGTCACCGACCTGTCGTTGCGCTATTTCACCGACAGTTGGGGAATCAAGTCGGTGACGGCGGATCTGGCCGAACGGCTGAACCTGGGAAGCGCATTCTATGTCGAGCCCAGCGCGCGCTATTACCACCAGTCGGCGGCGAACTTCTTTCACAGCTACCTGGTGGGCGGCCAGGCCCTGCCCGCCTATGCCACGTCCGACAGCAGGCTGGGGTCCTTCACGGGCACGACATTCGGCGCCAAGCTGGGCTGGATCGTCAGCAAGCGCTCCGAATTCTACGTCAAGGGCGAATATTACGCGCAAAGCGGCAACAGCCATCCCGCCGGCGCCATCGGCCAGCTGAAGCAGCAGGACCTTTTTCCGAAGACCAGCGCCGCCATCGCCTTCATCGGCTACAGCTGGGACTTCCACTAGGTGCAGGCCGCGCCGGAAACCGAGGCGTCCCGCCGCATCACACGGCTGGGTCCGGACTATCACGTCAGCTTTCATGCCATGGCGACGCCCTGCGAAGTGCGCGTGGAAACCAGCGATGCGGCCCTGGCGGAACGGATCGGCATTGCGGTGGAAGCCGAGGCCCGCCGCATTGAACTGAAATTCAGCCGCTACCGCGTCGACAGCGTGGTGGGCCGGATCAATGCCGCAGGGCATCTGGGCCTGGTGGTGGACGAAGAAACATCCAGCCTGCTGGAGTGCGCCCGGCAATGCTTTGACGCCAGCGACGGGATGTTCGACATCACTTCGGGCGTGCTGCGCCGGGCCTGGCATTTCGACGGCTCGGACAGGCTCCCCGGCGCCCAGCGAATCCTCGACCTGCTGCCGCTGGTCGGCTGGCCGAAAGTGTCGTGGAAGCCGCCGGAACTGAAGCTGCCGCCGGGCATGGAAATCGATCTGGGCGGCCTGGCCAAGGAGTATGCCGTGGACCGGGCGCTGGCCGAAGCCCTGGCGATCGCGCCGCTGCCCATGCTGGTGAATTTCGGCGGTGACCTGCGGGTCAGCGGGCCGCGCAGCGGCGGCATCCCCTGGAACGTGGCGATTGAATCGGTCGAGAAAAGCGGCGGGATGGCAGGCATGCTGGAGCTCAGGGAAGGCGCGCTTGCGACCAGCGGCGATGCCCGCCGCTTCCTGCTGCGGGACGGTGTGCGCTACAGCCACATTCTCAATCCGCGCACCGGCTGGCCGGTCAAGGACGCGCCGCGGTCGGTGACCATCGCGGCCTATAGCTGCGTCGAGGCCGGCATTACCGCCACGCTGGCCATGCTCAAGGGCCGCCGCGCGGAAGCTTTCCTGAAGCGGGAAGGCATCCGCGCCTGGTGCATCCGCTAGGCCGGCGCTCCACCAAATCGAAGCTGTTCGATAACCTGCCGATAAAGCGGTCCATTTCCTAGTCCTGGGTTTCCGCCTGGGCCACGGCATTTTGCGGGCTGACGGTGCCGATGCCGTCTTCGCGCCTGAGCGCCAGGAAGCCCGGCACCGACAAAAGCGGGATGATCGCGGTCAGCAGGAAGACCTCGTGAAACCGCGCCGGCGTCAGGGCATGGGAATGCAGGCTGACCAGGCTGAGCAGCACGGCGCCCAGCGAGACGCCGAAGCTGACGGAGAGCTGCTGCAGCACGCCACCCAGGCTGGTGGCGCGGCTGAGATGGCTGTCGGGCATCTCCGAATAGGACAGCGTGTTGGAGGTCATGAACTGGGACGAGCGGGTCAATCCGAACAGGAACACCTGCAGCAGGATCACCCAATGCGGCGTCTGGGGCGTCAGCAGCGCGAAGGTGGCTAGGGTGAGCGACCCGGCAAGGGCGCTGGCGACCAGCACCGGGCGATAGCCATGGCGGCGCAACAGCGGACCGATCAGTGTACGGACCAATACCGCGCCCACCGAACCGATGAAGGTGATCGAGCCCGAGGCGATGGGCGTGAGACCGAAGCCCACCTGCAGCATCAGCGGCAACAGGAAGGGCACGCCGTTCATCCCCACCCGGCAAAGCCCGCCCGCCAGCGTCCCCACCCTGAAGGTGCGCATCCGGAACAGGGTCAAATCCACCGCCGGCGCCGCCCTTGTCCTGGCGTAAAAGCCGAAACCGGCCAGCAGCGCCAGGGCGGCCATGATGGTCGCCGCGATGGTGGAGAGCGAAATGACGGGGCGGCTGACATTTTCAAGCCCGAACTGGAACAGCCCCAGCCCGCAGCCCAGCATCAGGAAACCGGCAAAGTCGAATTTGCGTATATCCGGATCGCGGACATTCTTCACATAGCGCAGCGCCAGGAGGATGCCGACCAGCCCCACCGGCAAATTGACGTAGAAGATCCAGCGCCAGGAAAGATAGGTGGTGATCACCCCGCCCAGCAGCGGGCCGAACACCGGCCCCATGATGGCGGGCAAGGTCATGTAGGTCATCGCCGTCATCAGCTCGGAACGGGGAAAACTGCGCAGCAGGATCAGCCGCCCCACGGGCGTCATCATCGCCCCGCCCAGCCCCTGCACCACGCGCATCGCCACCAGCATGGGAAAATTCTGCGCCAAGCCGCACAGGGCCGAGCCGATGGTGAATACCGCCAGTGCCGCCACGAAGACCCGCCGCGCCCCGAAACGATCGGCAAACCAGCCGCTGACCGGAATGAAGACCGCAACCGCCAGCACATAGGCGGCCACCGCCAGGCTCATCTGCACCGGCGTGACGGAAAGGCTGCGCCCGATATCGGGAACCGCGGTGGTGATGATGGTGGCATCCAGCTGCTCCATCAGGAACGCCATGGCCACGATCAGGGGGATTATCAGCGGCAGCTTGGGACGGGCGGGTGATGTGGCGGGCAAAAGTCCGTCTTTCCAGGGAACTTTGAGCGACTCGACCGACATTTGTAACGCCGGACCCGCTTCTCACAAACACGCGGACAGGCGGCAGTGGGCGCTCTTTCCCGCCGCTGTGGATCGAAATGCTTAACAAGGCATTGACTATCATAGGGGGCCAATCTGGCCTTCCCGCCCCTGCCTTGTTGAGAGTTCCCGCGATCGTGTTTTTTTGATCGCGCCTTGTTATTTTTAAAGTGAGATTTTTCAGTCTGCGATTCCCCCGCCCAAGAGGTGCGCCATGCCCATGCCTGTTGCATTACCTGCCAGGATTCCCGCCAAGGCCCTGCCGCGCGGCGCCGATAGCCACGCACAGCCCCTCATGACCGATCCCGCGCTGGTTTTGGTGGTTGATGACAATAACGGGGTTCGCAATTGCCTGCAGGACCTGCTGGAAGTTTCGGGATACCGGGTCAAGGCCTATATGTCGGCCGAGGATTGCCTCGCCGGCCTGAGCCCGGACGCCAAATGCCTGATTACCGACATGCGCATGCCGGGGATGGACGGGCTGGCATTGCAGGCCGAGCTGGCCACGCGCAAAATCGACCTGCCGGTGATCATCATTACCGGCCATGGCAATCTGGCGATGGTGCTGCGCGGCTTCCGAGGCGGAGCGCTGGATGTGCTGGAAAAGCCATTCGATGTCGCGGAGATCCTGGGCGCGGTGAGGCGGGCGGTGGCGATCAGCCTGGATGCCGACAATACAAGGGCGGGCGAAACATGGGCGCAGCAGCAGCTGGCTTTGCTCAGTCCGCGTGAACACCGGGTTTTCGACGAACTGGTTGCCGGCCGCACCAGCAAGGACGCGGCCTTTACCCTGGGCATTTCACCCCGCACCATCGAGATTCATCGCAGAAATATCCGCCGCAAGCTCAAGGTCCGCAGCCTGGCCCAGATGACGCGCATCGCCTGCGCCGCGCCGTTGGCGGCGGCCTGCTGACGCCGCATCAATTCTTTCTTGACGGCCGGGGCGGTTTCTTCGGCGTTCCCAGCGCAGCCGCATGCGCCCGCGTCTTGCTTTTCCTTGCGCCCGCCTGCTTGGTTTTTGCAACACCAAACGCCTTACCGGCCCACGCCGCCAACTCCTCCGGCTCGTCATATAGCCGCTCGGGAATGGCGAAATAGGACAAAGAGGTGCGCTTGCCCTTCTTCATATAGGTGAAGGGATCGCAGTGCTCGGCGACATAGGCGACGCGCGTCGCGTCGTCGGTCTTGAAATAGATGCGGTCGTCCACCACCAGCCCGAACATGGTGTCGTTCGCATAAATCCCCTCGCCGCCGAACATGCGGCGCAATTCAATCCGGCCGAATTCGGCGAAAAGGTCATCGAAACGGTGGGGATCGGCCTTGGGGGCCATTAGTTACCGGCGGCGGGCGTGATGGAAACGCTTTCACCGCAGCCGCAGGCCGCGGTCTGGTTGGGGTGAGGAGCGGCGCGCATAGCGCGTGAGCAGGTCCAGTGGACCTGCGAAAGCGACGAACGCCCGAAGCGAGGGCGAAGGGCCGGGAATCCGATCAGACGGGACATCAGGCGGAGGCCGGTGTTATTGAAACCGACTCCCCACATCCACACGCTGCCGTCTGGTTCGGATTCTTGAACGTAAAGCGCGACCCCAGCTTGGTGGTTTCGAAATCCAGTTCGGTGCCGATCAGGAACAGGATGGCCTTGGGCGCGATGAAGATCTTCACCCCCCGGTCTTCCATCACTTCGTCCAGGGGATCGGTGGTTTCGGCGTAATTCATCGTATAGGCCATGCCGGCGCAGCCGCCATTGGTGACGCCGACCCGCACGCCCAGATATCTGCCTTCCGCTTCGCGCATGATCTCGTTCAGGCGGAGCGCCGCCGCATCGGTCAGGCGGAACGGCTTGGGGCGCTCCCTGCGGCGCGGGGTTGGAATCTGCTTGTCCATCAGAACATGTTCAATTCAAGTTTGGCTTCTTCGCTCATGCGGTCGGGCGTCCAGGGCGGATCGAAGGTCATGTTCACCGTCACGGCGCCGACGCCCTCCACCGTTTCCACGGCGCTCTTGACCATGCCGGGCATTTCGCCGGCCACCGGGCAGTTGGGGGCGGTCAGGGTCATGTCCACCGTGACATCCTTGTTGTCCGCGACATCCACCTTGTAGATAAGCCCGAGTTCGTAAATGTCCACCGGGATTTCCGGGTCGAACACGGTCTTGAGGGCGATGACCAGCTTGGTGGTGAAATCGTCCAGCTCGGCCGGCGACAGCGCCGAAGAGGCAATCTCGGTCTTGAGGGCCTGTTCATTCATGATGCGGCCCCCTCGGCGGCGGCAATGGCGCCCTCTTCAATGGCATTGGAAAATGTGTGCCAGGCCAGGGTGGCGCATTTCACCCGCATGGGAAATTCCGACAGGCCCGCCATGACATCCAGATGTTCGCGGTCGTCGGCGGACAGGCCCGGAGCTTCCTCGCCCTTCACCAGATGGATGAAGCCGTCCATAAGCTTCTGCGCTTCGGCCAAAGTGCGGCCCGCCAGCATCTCGGTCATCATCGAGGCAGAGGCCTGGCTGATGGCGCAGCCCTTGCCGGTGAACCTGATGTCGGCGACGCGGCCGTCCTTGTCCAGCACCAGCATGACATGGACCTTGTCGCCGCACAGCGGATTGTAGCCCTCCGCCTTGTGGGTGGCGTTCTCCAGCACCCCGAAATGCCGGGGATGGCGCGAATGATCCAGGATGACTTCCTGGTAAAGTTCCCGAAGCGAATGATCCATCACGATCCCAAAATCTCCCGCGCCTTGGTGAGACCCGCCAGCAGCGTGTCCACATCGGAGCGGTTGTTGTACAAGCCGAAACTGGCGCGGGTGGTGGAAGCCACGCCGAACCGCTCCATCAGGACCTGGGCGCAGTGATGCCCGGCCCGCACCGCCACGCCTTCCCTGTCCAATATGGTGGCGACATCGTGGGCATGCATCCCCTCCGCCTCAAAAGAAAGTATCGCGCCCTTGCCCGGCGCGTCGCCGATCACCCGAACCCAATTCAATTCGCCAACCGCCTGGCGGGCATAGGCATAAAGGTCATGCTCATGCGCCCGGACGGCGGCGCGGTCGAAGCCGCTGAGGTAATCCATCGCCGCCGCCAGGCCCACCGCCTCGATGATCGGCGGGGTGCCCGCCTCGAACCGCGCCGGCGGATCGGCATAGGTGACGATATCACGGGTGACTTCGCGGATCATTTCGCCGCCGCCGTTGAACGGGCGCATCGCCCTCAGATGCTTCCTCTTGGCGTAAAGCGCGCCGATGCCGGTGGGGCCATAAAGCTTGTGGCCGGTCAGGGCATAGAAATCGATATCCAGCGCCTGCACATCGACGATTTCGTGCACGGCGCCTTGCGCTCCATCGGCCAGCACCGGCACCCCCTTGGCATGGGCGCGGGCGACGATCTCAGCCAGCGGCGTCACCGTGCCCAGGACATTGGACATATGGGTGATGGCGATCAGTTTGGTTTTGGGCGTGATGGCGGCGTCCAGCGCCTCGATATCGAGGCTGCCATCGTCGCGCACATCCACCCAGCGCAGCACCGCGCCCTGGCGTTCGCGCAGGAAATGCCAGGGCACGATGTTGGAATGATGCTCCATCACCGAAAGCACAATCTCGTCGCCCGGATGGATGGCGGGGGCGAGGAAGGAATAGGACACCAGGTTGATGGCCTCGGTGCCGCCCTTGGTGAAGACGATTTCGTCTTCGCGGGCGGCGTTCACGAATTTCTGCACGGTGCGGCGGGCGGCTTCATAGGCATCGGTGGCGGCGCCCGACAGATAATGCACGCCGCGATGGACATTGGCGTAGTTGGTACGGGCGAATTCGTTCATCGCATCCAGCACCACACGCGGCTTCTGGGCCGAGGCGCCGCTGTCGAGATAGACCAGTGGCTTGCCATGCACCTGGCGCGACAGGATGGGGAAATCGGCCCGCGCCTTGGCGGCATCGAAACCCGGAACGATTTTTACCTGTGCCGTCATGACGCCAGCGCCTCATTGACCGCGGCGCGGACCTGGTCGCGCAGGTCGGAACGAACGATGCCGGCCATGGCGTCTTCCAGGAAGGCGTGGATCAGAAGATCGCGGGCGTCGCTTTCGGGGATGCCGCGGGCGCGCAGATAGAACAGCGAATCCGCGTCCAGATCGCCCACCGCCGCGCCATGGGCGCATTTGACGTCGTCGGCGAAAATCTCAAGCTCGGGCTTGAGATCGGCTTCGGCCCGGTCGCCCAGCAGCAGCGCTTTGGCGGTCTGGCGGCTGTCGGAACCGTCGGCGCCCTGCGCCACCGTCACCTTGCCCTGATAGACGGCGCGGCTTTTGCCGCCCGCCACTTTCTTGAACAGCTGGGTGGACTGGGTGTTGCCAACCGCATGGCTGATGCGGGTGGTGATGTCGGCATGGGCCTCGCCCGAAAGCACCGACACGCCGGACAGATGCGCCTGGGCACCCTGCCCTTCCAGCGCGATATCCAGCTCCAGGCGGGAAAGCGTAGCCCCGAAGCTGGCATAATGGGCATTGTAGATGGCGTCGCGCGCCAGCGTCATCGCCACTTCTTCAATATGTACTGCCGCGTTCGCGCGGGCGATGCGGACATGATGCAGTCGGGCGTTGGCACCCAGGAGGATTTCGACCCCGACATTGCGCTGATCATCGCCGTTGGCTTTTTCCACCAGGGTAAGGGCGGAATTTTTCTCCAGCACGACAAGAGCGCGCAGATTGCCCTTGCCGGAAAATTCGATTTCGAGTGGGGTTTCCACCGCGCCCGTCACACGCAGCGCCACGCCGCCATCGGCATAGGCCAACGAAGCGGCGCTGAGGGCGGTTTCCTTCAGGCTGCCCAAATGCGTCCTGACCCAGTCCGGCGCGTTGGCCTCCGCCAGGTCGAACATTTCGACCCCGGCGGGCAGCTTGCCCAGCTTCCAGCGGGCGGTGTCCTGGCTGAAGGCGGTATCGCCCAGCGCCTTGGCCAGGTCGGAATATTTCCATTCCTCGACCCGACGCGTGGGGATGCCAATCGCCCGAAAATGCGAGGCGGCCTGTTCACGGCGTGCAGGGGCAAGAGCCGTTTTCACGCCGCGTCCTTCACGATCTGGTCATAGCCCTTGGCTTCCAGTTCCAGCGCCAGCTCCTTGCCGCCTTCGGCGACAATGCGGCCGCCGGCCAGCACATGAATGCGGTCGGGCACGATATAATCGAGCAGGCGCTGGTAATGCGTGATCACCAGCATGGCGCGGGCGGGATCGCGCAGGGCATTGACGCCTTCAGCCACCAGCTTGAGGGCATCGATGTCGAGGCCGGAATCGGTTTCATCCAGGATCGCCAGCTTGGGCTCGAACAGCGACATCTGCAGAATCTCCAGCCGCTTTTTCTCGCCGCCGGAAAAACCGACATTGAGAGCGCGCTTGAGCATTTCTTCCGAGACATTCAGGGCAGCGGCCTTGCGGCGCACGGTTTTCAGCACACCGATGGCGTCCAGTTCGGATTCACCGCGCGCCCGGCGCTGGGCGTTGAGGGCGCTTTTCAGGAACATCATGGTGGTGACACCGGGAATCTCCACCGGATACTGCATCGCCAGGAATACGCCCTTGGCGGCGCGGGCTTCCGGCGGCAGGGCGCCAAGGTCTTCGCCGTTATAGGTGATGGAGCCTTGCGTGATGTCGTAACCGGCGCGGCCCGCCAGCACATAAGACAGCGTGGACTTGCCCGAACCATTGGGACCCATGATGGCATGCACCTGGCCGGCGGTGATGGACAGGTTCAGCCCCTTGAGGATTTCCTTGCCGCCGATGGACACGTGCAGATTCTTGATCTCAAGCATGACTAACCCACGGAACCTTCCAGAGAAATACCGACCAGTTTCTGCGCTTCCACCGCGAATTCCATCGGCAGCTGCTGCAGCACTTCCTTGCAGAAGCCGTTGACGATCAGCGCCACCGCTTCTTCCGCGCCCAACCCGCGCGCCTGGCAATAGAACAGCTGGTCTTCGGCGATTTTCGAGGTGGTGGCTTCATGCTCGATGCGCGCGCTGGAATTGCGGCTTTCGATATAGGGCACGGTATGGGCGCCGCACTGCCCGCCCATCAGCAGGGAATCGCACTGGGTGAAGTTGCGGGCGTTTTCCGCTCTGGCATGGACGCTGACCAGCCCGCGATAAGTGTTCTGCGCCCTGCCGGCACTGATGCCCTTGGAGATGATGCGGGAGCGGGTGTTCTTGCCCAGATGGATCATCTTGGTGCCGGTATCGGCCTGCTGGTAATGGTTGGCGATGGCGATGGAATAAAATTCGCCTACCGAATCGTCGCCACGCAGGATGCAGCTGGGATATTTCCAGGTGATGGCCGAGCCGGTTTCCACCTGGGTCCAGGAAATCTTGGAACGGTCGCCGCGGCAATCGCCGCGCTTGGTGACGAAGTTGTAGATGCCGCCCAAGCCGTTTTCGTCGCCGGGATACCAGTTCTGCACCGTGGAATATTTGATCTCGGCGGCTTCCAGCGCCACCAGCTCGACCACCGCGGCATGCAGCTGGTTCTCGTCGCGCTTGGGGGCGGTGCAGCCTTCCAGGTATGAGACGTAGGAGCCTTCCTCGGCCACGATCAGGGTGCGCTCGAACTGGCCGGTCTCGCTGGCATTGATGCGGAAGTAAGTGGACAGCTCCATCGGGCAGCGCACGCCCTTGGGCACATAGACGAAGGTGCCGTCGGAGAAAACCGCCGAATTCAACGTGGCGAAGAAATTGTCGCTCACTGGAACCACGGTACCCAAATACTTGCGCACCATATCGGGATAGTCGCGGATGGCTTCGGAGATCGGACAGAAGATCACGCCCGCCTCGTTCAGCTTGTCCGTGAAGGTGGTGGCGACGGAAACCGAATCGAACACCGCATCCACCGCCACGCCGGCCAGCGCCATCTGTTCGTTCAGCGGAATGCCCAGCTTGTTGTAGGTCTCAAGCAGCTTGGGATCGACTTCATCCAGCGATTTCTTCAGCGGCGTATTCTTGGGCGCGGCGTAATAATAGGCGTTCTGGTAATCGATCCTGGGGTAATGCACCCGCGCCCAGTCGGGCTCCTTCATCTGCACCCAGCGGCGATAGGCGGCGAGCCGCCATTCCAGCATCCAGTCCGGCTCGTTCTTGGCGGCGGAGATGTAGCGCACCGTGTCTTCCGACAGGCCCTTGGGGGCGCGGGTCATCTCGATGTCGGTGACGAAGCCGTATTTGTACTTCTCACCCAGCGCGGCGACGGTTTCCTTGGTCTGCTTGTTGATTTCGGGGGCGGCGGCGGATGACATGGCTTACTCCGCCGCGCGCTGGTGGGCGCGTTGATTGAGACGGATCAGCGATGCAACCACGGCGTCGGCATCCTGTGCTGTGGAATTCCAGCCGAAACTGACGCGCAGGGCCGCGCCCGCCAGCGCGGCATCCACGCCCATGGCGGACAATACATGCGAGGGCGTGATCTTACCCGACGAGCAGGACGAGCCCGAACTCACGGCAACGCCGTCCAGGTCGAGCGCGATGACGATATTCTCGCCGCTGACGCCGGGCAGCGCGGCATTGGATGTGTTGGGAAGGCGCGGCGCATTTTCGCCGAACACCACCGCGCCGGGGATCGCCGCCTTCAGCTTTTTTTCAAAATCGTCACGCAGGCCCGCGATACGTGCGCGTTCCCCGTCATTGGCCAGCACCGCCTTTGCGGCCGCGCCGAAACCGGCAATGCCGGAGAGATTCTCGGAACCGGCGCGCAGGCCCTTCTGCTGGCTGCCGCCCACCAGTTGCGGCGCGAAGGGAACGCCATCGCCCAGCATCAGCGCGCCGGAGCCTTGCGGTCCGCCCATCTTGTGCGCCGAAAGCGTCAAGTAATCGCAAAGCGCAAAATCCAGCTCCATCTTGCCGGCGGCGGTGACGGCATCCACAAGCAGCAGGGCGCCGGCCTCGCGGCAAAGGCGGGAAATCTCCGCCACCGGCTGGATCACGCCGTTCTCGTTGTTGGCGGCCATCACTGCGACCAGGGTGCGGCCCTTGCCTTCGCGCAAGGCGACCCGCAATGCCTCGGTATCCAGCACGCCATCGGCCGTGACGGGAAGAATTTCGAACCTGAGGCCGGCAGTGCGTTCGGCCAGGCGCTGGGCCGACTTCAGGACGGAACTGTGTTCGATGGCCGAGACAAACAGGCGGGTGATACGGACGGGCTTGTCGCCCTCGGTCAGGGCGCCTTCGATGGCGCCCGCCAGCGCCAGGGCGTTGGATTCCGTGGCGCCGCTGGTGAAGATGACTTGATCGGATTTCGCGCCCACCAGCCTTGCCACCGCGTCCCGCGCATCCTCGATCACGGCGCGCGCCGCGCGGCCCGCCGCATGCACCGCGGACGGATTGCCGCCGATGGTGAGGGCATGGGCCATGGCGTCCCGGCATGCCGGACGCAGCGGCGAAGTCGCGTTGTGATCGCAATAATGCATTATTCCGCCGCTTCGTATTTCTGCACCAGCATGTCGTTGCAGGGCTTGGCGCGGCCCAGCACCCGCTTCTCCACCACATCGGCCAGCGACACGGACGACAGGAATACATGGATCTGCTGGCCCAGCTCTTCCCACAGATCATGGGTGACGCAGCGCGCGCCCGTCTTGGTGCAGCCCTTGGCGCTGCCGGTCTTGCAGCGCGTGGCTGCGATGGGCTCGTCCACCGCCACGATGATGTCGGCGATGCGAAGTTCATTGCTGGGACGCGACAGGCGATAGCCGCCGCCGGGACCGCGCACGCTGGTCACCAGCCCGCCGCGCCGCAGCTTGGCGAAAAGCTGTTCCAGATAGGACAGGGAAATGTCCTGCCGCTCGGCGATATCGGCCAGGGCGACGGGTTTGATCCCGGCCGGGGTTTGGTCGTGTGATTCGGGGGCATGGCCGGCCAGATCGGCCATCGCCATCACCGCATAGCGCCCTTTGGTACTGAGCCTCATGGCCGATCTCCTTAGTTTAAAGATGGCGATTTTTCTTGGGGTGATCGAAGCCATTGGTGTAAGAAGCGCGGCCAGCCCGGAAAAACGCCTGTATTTCCCACGGACAGCATATAGATTTCCTGACTAATGCGGTCAAGTATTCACCTGAACCTCGCCAATTAATCCATAACATATTGAAAATAAACGGATTTATTATGGCGAAATCCCGAGTTTTCTTCTATCTCAAACCACGCAGCCGCCGGCTTGTGAGCCCATAGGACAGATATGCCCGATATCATTCTCCCCGGCTCGGCTGGCCGCATCGAGGCCCGCTACCAGCGCCAGAAGGCCCCCGGCGCCCCCATGGCCCTGGTGCTGCATCCCCATCCCCAGTTCGGCGGGACGATGAACAATCCGCTGGTCTATGACCTGTTTCACATGTTCCACGGCCTGGGCTGCACCACGGTGCGCTTCAATTTCCGCGGCGTGGGCCGCAGCCAGGGCAGTTTCGACAATGGCTCGGGCGAACTCTCCGATGCAGCCGCCGTGCTGGACTGGATGAACACGCTCTATCCCAACCCTTCCAATGTCTGGGTCTGCGGCATTTCCTTTGGCGCCTGGATCGGCATGCAGCTCTTGATGCGCCGGCCGGAAATCACGGGATTCGTTTCCATCGCGCCGCCCGCCAGCATGTATGACTTTGCCTTCCTGGCGCCCTGCCCTGCCTCCGGCCTGATCGTGCATGGCACCAAGGACAATGTGGTGCCGGAACCCGATGTCCAGAAGCTGGTGGACCGCCTCACCGCCCAGAAGGGCATCAAGATCACCTATGACAAGGTGGAAGGCGCCAACCATTTCTTCGACAAGCATGAAACCGAAGTGGTGGAGACGGTCAGGGAATACGTCTCCAACATGATGAGCAAGCCAAGGGAAGGCCGTTAGGCATTCCCGCAGTCCCCGGCCGAGCATTGCGTTGGCAATGCGAGGGGAAGGGGACCCACACCTGATTTGTATTCAAGACCTGGATCCCCTTCCCTCACAACGCGGCAATCCGCGCTGTTCGCCGGGGGAAGACACCTATGCTTTGCGGTGAAGTTTCCCGCCCGTCATGGGCTGCTGAACGCCTGTGGTTGTGGGGAGAGAGAGCGGCAGCCCCTTTTTCGAACGCATCGCCAGATAGGCGAAGGCCTCCGCTTCCATCGCATCGCCATTCCAGCCCGCCTCTTCCGCCGCGATCACGGGCGCGTTGACGCGGGCTTTCAGCATCGCCATCAGCGTCTTGTTGTGACGCCCGCCGCCGCAGACGATCCAGGTCGTGGGGGCTTCCGGAAAATATTGCCGCGCCTTGGCGATGGAGGCGGCGGTAAAGGCGGTAAGGGTGGCGGCGCCGTCGGCGGGCGATAAATCCTTCACCGCATCGCTGCCGAAATCCATGCGATCGAGCGATTTGGGCGGAATACGGTCGAAAAACGGATTGGCCAGCATTTTTTCCAGCGCGGCACCGTTCACCGTGCCCGTGGCGGCAAAGGCGCCGTCCTCGTCCACCGGCCTGCCGCTGTGGGTATGCATCCAGTCGTCTATCGGCGCATTGCCGGGGCCGGTGTCGAAGGCCAGCACCAGATCGCCGCTTATATAAGTGACGTTGGCGACCCCCCCGATGTTGACCAGCACCAGCGGCGGCGCCAGCGATGATTTGCGGGCGAGCGCGGCATGATAGAGCGGCACCAGCGGCGCGCCCTGGCCGCCGGCCTTCACGTCGGCGCTGCGGAAATCATTGACCACATCAATACCGGTGAGCCGCGCCAGCAAACCGCCATCGCCGATCTGCCAGGTCCAGTGCTGAGCGGGACGATGCAGGATGGTCTGGCCGTGAAAGCCGATCATGGCGACCTGGTCTGCCGCCAGCCCGGCCTTTTTCAGCAGGGCTTTTACCGCTTCGGCATGGGCCTCGGTCAAATGACGTTCGGCGTCGCGGATGGAATGCGGCACCGGGCCGCCTTCCGCCACGTCGCGCGCCGCTTCCAGCGCAGCCTTCAAGAGGGCGCGGGTCTCTTTATTATAGGGGATGGTCAGGCCGGGACCGGGGCGGGCGATGTCCACCCCGTCCGTCTCCAGCTGGGCGGCGTCCACCCCGTCCAGCGAGGTGCCGCTCATCAACCCGATGACTTTCGAGATTTCCGACATTTATGCTATGCCGCCTGCTTCGCCAGCCCGAGACTACAGCATGCCCGCCGCGCCGCAATTCCAGTCCGAATTCCTCCGCACCTTCGTGGCTCGCGGGGCCTATTACGACTGTTCAGCGGCCGCCGATCTGGACGCGTTGTTCCAATGGGAATGTGTCACCGCCTATATCGGCTTCGACTGCACCGCCAGCAGCATGCATATCGGCAATCTGGTGCAGTTGATGACCCTGCGCCGCCTGCAACAGGCGGGGCATCGCCCCGTCCTGCTGATGGGCGGCGGCACCACCAAGGCGGGCGATCCCTCCGGCAAGGACGAGACGAGGCTGATCCTCACGCCAGAGCAGATCGAGGAGAACAAGCGCAGCATGCTGGGCGGCGTCCGGCACCTGCTCCAATTCGGCGACGGCCCCGGCGACGCCATCATGGTGGACAATGCCGAGTGGCTCGACCGGCTGGAATATATTCCCTTCCTGCGCGAAATCGGGCGGCACTTCTCGGTCAACCGCATGCTGACCATGGACAGCGTCAAGCTGCGGCTGGAGCGCGAACAGCCCATGTCGTTCCTGGAATTCAACTATTCCCTCATGCAGGCTTACGATTTTGTCGAGCTCAGCAAGCGCTATGGCTGCCGCCTGCAATCGTCCGGCTCGGACCAGTGGGGCAATGTCGTTTCCGGCATCGAGCTCGGCCGCCGCATGGGGACGCCGCAACTGTTCGGCCTGACCACGCCGCTGATCACCACATCGTCGGGCGCCAAGATGGGCAAGACCGCTTCGGGCGCGGTATGGCTGAACCAGGACAGGCTCAGCGTCTATGATTACTGGCAATTCTGGCGCAACACCGAAGACGGCGATGTCGGCCGCTTCCTGCGCCTGTTCACCGACATGGCGCTCCCAGAGATCGCGCGGCTGGAAGCATTGCAGGGTTCGGAGCTGAACGAGGCCAAGAAGATTCTCGCCACCGAGGCCACCGCCCTGCTGCATGGCCGGGCGGCGGCGGAGACGGCCGCCAAGACGGCGCGCAGTGCCTTCGAGGACGGGACGATGGCGGAAGGACTGCCCACCATCACGGCGAAATTTCCGGAAGGCATTTTGACCTTGGCGGTGGCGGCGGGATTGGCGTCGTCAAATTCCGAGGCCCGCAAGCTGATCGCCAACAATGGCCTGAAGCTGAACGATGCCGCGGTGAGCGATCCGAAATTGATGGTGGATGCGACAGCGCTCAACAGCGATGGCGTGCTGAAGCTGTCCAGCGGCAAGAAGAAACACGTACTTGTGAAACCAGCCTAGTTCGCCGGCTTGGGTGCGGGCGCCGGGGTTGCGGCTTGCTGTGAGGGCGAGGCGCTGGTCGTCGCGGCAGGCGGCACGACCTGGGCGCCCGGCGCGTTGGACGGCGCATTGGCCGCCGTCGGCATATGGCCTTCGAAGATGCGGCGCAGGATGCCCGGCGTCAGCACCGACAGCGGGTTGACGCTGATATTGGGCTGGTCGGCATTGCCGGTGGCCGAATAGGTGACGCCGAAAATCCCCTCGCCTTTTTTCGACGCCAGCAGGTCGCCCAAGAGCGGCACATTGCTGATGATGGAATTGATGCCATAGGCCGGGAGCAGCGAACCTTTCAGCGCCACCTGGTTCTTGGGCCGGTCAATGTAGCCATCGGCGCTGACGCCGACGGCGGGCCCGGCGGCGCGGGCGTCCTTGACGCTGATGACATTGTTCTTGGAACTGAAGGGCACATCCAGATTATCCACGGTGATGCCGCTTCCGCCCAACAGGTCGCCAATGCCGATGAGCGAACCGGCCGAGAACAGCCGCGTCAGGAAAGGCTGGTTGACCATGGTGAAATTGTCGATGTCGAGCTTGCCGGTATAGTCGGGCGCCGGTCCGGCAACTTCCGCATCCCCCGCTTTGCCCGGCAGGTTGGCCAGCAAAGTCATCTTGCCGCCGCGCAGGGATTCAAAGGCGAACATGCCGCGCACCAGCATGCCGGCATCGCCCGCCGACAAGGTGAGCTTGCGCCCGGCGGGCACCGCTTCGATCGCCGCCGTGATGGGCTGGGCGCTGCGGCTGCCTGTCTGTGTCAGCGTGCCGGCCAGCGCCAGCGTGCCCGGACGGTTGCCGGTGCCGCTCAGCTGCATGGAGAAAGGCGCCATGGCAACGCCGTCGCGCATCGCCAGACGGTCCAGCCTGGCGTCGATCTGGAAGGCGCCGCTGGGCGTCTCATCGGGCGCAGGCGCACTGGCATTGACGCCGGGGCTGTTGCCGGGCGTGGCATTGGCATTGCGGCCCACCAGCGAACCGTCCATCGAATGGCCGCGAATGACATAGGCATCGCCGCCTTGACCATTCCCTGGCGCTCCCTTGGTCAGGACGAAGGACAGGTCATTGAGCGTGCCCATCTTCACGCTGGGGAAGCTGAGCACGGTCAAGACGCCATTCCTGTCGAAATTGGCGCTGCCGCTGGCGGAGAGATTGGGACCGGTAATGCGGATGGTTTCATCGGCGATATTGTCGCCAGCGCCGAAATTGACGCTGACATGACCGGTTGCCGCCTGCCCCGCCGGCTTGCCCAGATGCACGATCGGCACCATCACCGCCGAAGGCGTCAGATCGAGCTGCATGTCGGCGGTGCGCAGCGAGCCGCGATGGCCCTCCAGCGTGCCGTTCACGCCCACCGGGCCGGTGAGGATGGTCGCCAGCCCGATATTGAGGGCGGCGCGGCCGGCATCGGTGACCTGGCCCTTGACGGCCAGTTTGGTGGTGATGTCGCCATTGGTCTTGAAGTCCTCCGTCCAGTCCACCGCCAGCCTGGAGTCCGCCAGATTGACCATGCCCACCTGGTGCAGGCTGTTGTTGTCGATGGTGAAATTCACGTCGCCATTGCTCAGATGCAGCCGGCCCAGCGCGACGCCGAAATCCTGCACCGCAGCGTTCACAAGAATTCCGACATCATCCACTTTCAGCTTGGCCAGCATCGGCACCTTGACGGCGATGTCCAGGCTGGCGGTGCCGGCGGTCTGTTTCGGGTCCACGCCGAAGCGGGTGGGATAGCCCAGCGGCTTCATGTCGATCAGCGTCATGACTTCGGGCAGCGGCCCGTCCACATGGGCGCTGAACTGGCCCACCGTGCCGTCAACATGCAAGGTGGGGATCAGGGCATGGCCCTTGCTGACCACCAGCGTACCCACCCGCCCGCTGGTGAAATCGGCGGTGAAGGTGTCGCCGGTGAGGATGGCGCTGCCCGCCACGCCGGTCAGGTGGGTAAGGCCGCGGACATAATTGCCTTCCACGCCGCTGACCGGAAAGGACAGTTTCAGCGAGGCGTCCGGCCAGACCGGCTGGTCGATCATGCCCGGCGTGAAATGGGTTTCAAACGCGATCTGGCCGACATTGCCGGCGAAGATATTGCCGGTGATCCAGTCGCGGGTGCTGGGCGCGATCATCAGCGGCCAGTAGCGCATCAATGCCGCCTCCGGCATCGGCGCCAGCGTGCCGGTCATGGCCAGGCCGGGCGACTGGCCGGGCTGGCCCAGCTGCAGGCCGCCCTTGGCATCCAGGGCGAAGCCGGGCGCGGTGAATGTGAGGCGCGTAATATCGAAATTGCGCGGAACCGCATGCCAGACGCCGTGGAATTGCGCCGTCTGCAGATTGACGGGCACGGCAAATACGCCCGGCATGTCGAGCGCGGCGCGGGTGGCGGAGAGATCGGCGGCGATGCTGTCGAGCACGCCGCGGGCGTCAAAGACGAAATCGGCGCCGCCATTGAGTTTGATTTGCGCTTCGCGCGCATCCAGCGCCGCCTGTCCCAGCGCCAGGTGATTTTTGAGCCCGTCATAATGACCGCTGAGGCGAAGCTGGCGCACATGCAGCGCCTTGTCCTTGAGTGCGGGCCAGGGGATGTCGCCGTCGGCGGACAGGTCGAAATCGGTCTGGGAGACATGGCCGCCCTGGGCGATCTTGAACCGGACCGACAGATCGGTGGAAAGCGGCACGCTGCGCAGCGGCTGGAACAGCGGCGCATTGGCGCCCAGCGCGGCCAGATCGAGATGGCTGATGGTGGCGCTGCCGCTGATCGGGCCGGTTTCGGCGGGCAGCACCATGTCGGCCTTCACATGCGCCGGCTTGCCTTCCCCGGCGAATTTGACGTCGGAATTGAAGCTGAGGGCGATGCTGTTGCCCCGGGCGGCGATGGACAGATCGGCGCGCGGCGCCGTCAGGTTCAGGCCCGATACCTCATCGAACAGGGAAAGATTGGCGTCATGGACCGCGAAGCTTTTCAGCGAGGAGGAGGTCGAGCCCTTGGCCTCGATCACGTCGTTCAGCCGATCATAGACGTCATTGGCCTTGTCGCCCTCGGCACCCAGGCGGACGCCGCCATTCTTCATGTGCACCAGGCGCAGATTGACCCCCACCAGGGTGATGCGCTGGACCGCGATCCTGCCGCTGAGGAACGGGCCGGCGGCCAGGCTGATGTCGGCCTTGGGGGCCGAGGCCACCACCTTGCCGTCCTGGTCCAGGATCCGGGTGCCCAGAATGACCAGATTGACGCGGCTCTGCTCCCGGTCCCACTCGATTGCGGCTTTGTCATATTGCAGGGAGATGCCGGGCAAGGCGGCCTGGATCGCCGCCGCCAAGTTCTGCTGCAGGGGGCCCAGGGAAACAGGGCCCATCAGCAGCCGGACCCCCGCCCCGACCACGAAAAACACAATGGCAGCAACGACCGCGCCGACACTGAGGGCGGCATGGCTGATGTGGTGGGCCTTCACATAATTGGAAAAAGGCAGCTTCAACGGGACCTGTTCCAGTGGCGGCGGGAACCCTTATCGCACGGGTTGGGCCTAAAAAGGGCAGTCAAGCCAGCATCTTGTAAACGAATTTTGCATTGCCTTGCCCTCATTTGGCCGCATAAGTTACGGGCTCTGGCTGCGGACAGGGCGATATGACATTGCAGGCGGGCGATAAGGCCCCGAATTTCAAGCTTGAAAGCGATTCGGGCACGGTCTCAAGGGCCGGCCTGAAGGGTAAACCCTTCGTGGTCTATTTCTATCCCAAGGACGACACCTCGGGCTGCACCAAGGAAGCCATCGCCTTTTCGGCCGCGGTCAATAAGTTCGAGAAACTGGGGATTTTCGTCCTGGGCGTGTCGCGGGACAGCCTGGCCAGCCACCAGAAATTCAAGGCCAAGCACAAGCTGAAGATCGCCCTGGGCTCGGACCCCGATACCGAAATGGCCAAGGACTGGGACGTATGGGGCGAAAAGACCCTTTATGGCCGCAAGTATATGGGCCTGGAGCGGGCCACTTTCCTGGTCAATGACAAGGGCGTGATCACCCAGGCCTGGCACAAGGTCAAGGTTCCGGGCCATGTCGAAAACGTGCTGGAAGCGGCGAAATCATTGTGAAGAAGAAAATCTCCTTAAAGCCCTTCGGTCCGCGGTTAACCTCAAGGTCGTTTTTCTGGCAGCGCGGCTTGAACGGCGCGCGCCGCCCGGATGAAATGCCCGTTGGGGGATCCTCCATGCGCGCGCCCAAGGAAACGTCCGAGACATTTCTGGAACGCGTCTGGAGCTGGCTGCATCGCACCTTTCCGGAACGGCAGATCTATATCCGCAGCGACGGCCGGGTGCAGTTCTTCACCTTCGGTCCCTCGCTGCAGGCGACGCTGGCCGGGCTGGCGCTGATCTTCCTGGGCTGGGTGGCGTTCGCCACCGTCAATGTGGTGTTCAAGGACCGCATCATCGCCGCCAAGGATCACCGCTTCCAGCAGATGCAGTCGGCCTATGAGAACCGGCTGGCGGACCTGCAGATTTCCTATGACGATCTCAACGGCGCGCTGGTGGGCGCGGAAGACAAGTTCAAGGCCACCGCCGATGCCCTCACCGCCAAGCAGAACGCCATTTCCGGCTTCCTTAGCCGCAAGACCCAGGTCGAAGCCTCGGTCGGCGCGCATGGCCCCGAAATTCCCGCCAGCGCCTCGGTCTATCAGGCCGGGCCGGCGGACACCGGCGTGGCCGCCGACAGCGTCGGCTTCACCGGCGTGGCCGCCGACAGCGACGATGCCGCCGATTCCTCGCTGGCGGTGATGCCCGGGCCGGTGGCGCCGCAGCCGCGGGTCGAGAAGCCCCGCAAGGCCAGCATGCTGGACGGCGCCTGGAGCCGGATCGAAAAATTCGCCTCGGCCCTGCTGGACCGGCGCGGCCCCTCGCCGATGCAGATCTCGGCGGCCTATGCCCAGCATCCGGCGCTGAGCGAACTGGCGGCCCAGACGGCAAGGGTGGCGGCGCTTGGCAATGCGGAAACCCAGATGATGGGGCAAACCGAGGTCGCGCTGGACGGCGATGTCGGCCTGCTGCGTTCCGTGGTCAAGAGCACCGGCATCAATCCCGACCAGTTCCTGCACCAGGCCCAGACCAGTGACGGCGTGGGCGGCCCGGAAATTCCGCTCGATCAGGTGCATATGGACGGGGCCGATCCGAAATTCAGCGATGCCTATCTGCGCGCCAGCGCGGTGCTGGACGAATTGAACAATCTGTCATCCGAAGTGGCGCATATTCCGCTGACGACACCGGTGGCCGGCGCGGCGTTCGACCGTTCCAGCGGCTTCGGGGCGCGGGTTGATCCCTTCACCGGCCATTACGCCTTCCATCCCGGCGTGGATTTTGCCGGACCCTGGGGCGCGGCGGTCACCGCCACGGCGCCGGGCAAGGTGGTTTTCGCGGGCAATCGCGGCGGCTATGGCAACATGGTGGAAATTGACCACGGCTTCGGGATTCATACACGCTACGGTCATCTTTCGAAGATAACCGTGGCGCTGGGCGCGACGGTCGGCAAGGGTTCCGTGGTGGGACGGCTTGGCTCGACCGGCCGCAGCACAGGGCCGCACGTCCATTACGAAGTGTGGTATGATGACAAGGTCCGCAATCCGAACAGTTTCATAGAGGCAGGTCGCCATGTTCTCTAAAGCCAAGGATCCCATTGCCCCGATGCCCAGCCTGGCCGCGGCCCCCGTGCCGCCGCCCAAGCGCCCGTCGCGCGCCACCGCCCCCTCAATCATCAGCGCCGACCTGATCGTCACCGGTACGCTGGTGTCCAATGGCGATATCCAGATTGATGGCGTTGTCGATGGCGATGTCCGCAGCGTCGGGCTGGTGATCGGCGAGAAGGCGGAAATCCATGGCGAGATCCTGGCCGAGGACATTACCGTGCGCGGCCGGGTAATCGGCCGCATCCGCGCCCGCAAGGTGCAGCTGTCCGCCACCAGCCATGTCGAGGGCGATATTCTGCACGAAGCCTTCGCGGTGGAAGCGGGCGCCTTCTTCGAAGGCAATTGCCGCCATTCCGACAATCCGCTGGGCGAAGAGTCCCGCACCCTGCCGCTGCAGGGCGCGCCGGCGTCCAGCGCCCCGCAGCCGGTCGAGAGCCCGCGCACCGGCCTGTCCGGCCTGACGCCGATGATGCCGTCACCGGCTGAGTAGTTCGGAGCGGTTCGCCGCAGGCGAACGCAACAGTCCAGTGGACTGTTGCGAGCGACGAACGCCCGGAGCGCAAGCGAAGGGTAGCGCGCCTGTTCAGAACTTGACTCCCGCGCAGGCGAACGCAGCACACCTGGGTCCCCTTCCCTCACATCGCGCGCCGTTGGCGCGCTCTGTTCGCCGGGGATGACACCGAAGGCTATTCCAAATCCTCAATCTTCTCTTTCGGCTTGCCACCGACCGCCTGGGCGAGCGCTGCCGCCATGAAGGGATCGAGATCGCCGTCCAGCACATCCGATGGGGTACGGCTTTCGACGCCGGTGCGCAGGTCCTTCACCAGCTGGTAGGGCTGAAGAACGTAAGAGCGGATCTGGTGGCCCCAGCCGATCTCGGCTTTCTCGCCGACAAAGGCGCCGGTTTCATCCTTCTTCTTCTGCAGCTCGATCTCGTAGAGCTTGGCCTTGAGCATGTCCCAGCAATAGGCGCGGTTCTGGTGCTGCGAACGCTCGGTCTGGCAGGCCACCGCGATATTGGTGGGCAGATGGGTGATGCGCACGGCGCTTTCGGTCTTGTTGACATGCTGGCCGCCGGCGCCGGAGGCGCGGTAGACGTCGATGCGGACATCCTTTTCCGGAATCTCGATATTGATGGACTGGTCGATCACCGGATAGACCGTCACGCTTGAAAAGGATGTGTGCCGCCGCGCATTGGAATCGAAGGGCGAGATGCGCACCAGGCGGTGGACGCCGGCTTCGGATTTCAGCCAGCCATAGGCATTTTCGCCATTGACCCGGATGGTGGCGGATTTCAGCCCCGCCGCCTCGCCTTCGCTTTCCTCGATCAGCTGCAGCTTGTAGCCATGCTGTTCGGCCCAGCGCGTGTACATGCGAAACAGCATCGAGGCCCAGTCCTGGCTTTCGGTGCCGCCGGCCCCGGCATGGATTTCGAGGTAGGCGTCGTTGCCGTCGGCTTCTCCCGACAGCATGGACTGGAGCCGTTGCTTTTCGGCGCGGGCGGCAAGCGCGGTGATGGCTTTTTCGGCATCCGCCACCATGGCGGCGTCGTTTTCCGCTTCCGCCATTTCGATCAGGCCGGTGGCGTCGTGGAGTTCGTTCTCCAGCGCCCGCACCGCGCCCATCGACGTGTCGAGCTTCTGGCGTTCGCGCATCAGCTTTTGCGCGGCTATGGGGTCGTTCCAGATGGCGGGGTCTTCGGCCTTGGCGTTCAGCTCATCGAGCCGGCGGACGGATTTGTCCCAGTCAAAGATGCCTCCTCAGCAGGGCGATGGCCTGCTGAATCTCGGCAATGGTGCGTTCGGTCTCGGGGCGCATGGTGGCGATATAGGGATTTCAGGGACGAACGTAAAGGTCAGTAAAGACCACCCGTACCTTCGCCCACATCACCCGGCGTCGTTCTGACAGTCGGTGCCGCGCCCGGCGTTGCCGGACCGGTAGACACCGTCTGGGTGCCGTCATCCACGCCGATCACGCCGGCGCCCGGTGCATTGGCCTCCCCCGGCGCAGTGCCGGCCTTGAAGGCTTCCAGCACGGCGCCCGGCGTTCCCGGCGGCACCGGGCTGCCGCTCTTCCAGTCTATCGGCACTTCCTCGATGCCCTGGGCGACGCGGAACGGGGTGGGCGGCTGGTCGGCCAGCGCGCCTTTCATGAAATCGCGGAAGATGGGGGCGGCCACCGTGGCGCCCTGCTCATCCTCGCCATTGGGATTCTTGCCCAGGGTGCGCGGATCGTCGAAACCGACATAGACGCCGGCGGCGATGTCGGGCGAGAAGCCGATGAACCACACCGACTGGGAATCCGACGAGGTGCCGGTCTTGCCCGCCAGCGGCTTGCCGACAACCTTGACCGACTGGCCGGTGCCGCGCTGGATCACGCCTTCCAGCATGGAGACGATCTGGTAGGCGGTGCGCGGGTCCATGATCTGCGCCCGCGTGTCGGCCAGCAGCGGTTCCTGCTGGTCATGCCAGGCGGCGTCGTTGCAGCCGCCGCAATCGCGGGTGTCGTGACGCCAGATGGTGCGGCCGTTGCGGTCCTGGATGCGGTCGATCAGCGAGGGCAGCACTTTCTTGCCGCCATTCACGAATTCGGAATAGCCGGTGACCATGCGCAGCAGCGTGGTTTCATAGGCGCCCAGCGAATTGGCCAGCAGCGGCGGCAGCTTGTCATAGACGCCGAAGCGGATCGGGTACGGCACCACCTTGTCCATGCCCAGGTCGTTGGCCAGCCGCACCGTCATGACGTTGCGCGACAATTCGATGCCGCGGCGCAGGGTGGTATCGCCCAGGAATTCGCCCTTTTCGAAATTGTCGGGACGCCAGATGCCCTGTCCCGGGCCCATGTCCATCTCGAATGGCGCGTCCAGCACCTTGCTGGCTGGCGTATAGCCATTGTCCAACGCGGCGGCATAGACGAAAGGCTTGAAGCTGGAGCCGGGCTGGCGCTGCGCCTGCATGGCGCGGTCGAACTGCGACGAGGCGTAGGAAAAGCCGCCCGACAGCGCCAGGACGCGGCCGGTATGGGGGTCCATCGCCACAATGGCGCCGTTGACTTCCGGAATCTGGCGCAGGCCGTATTCGCCGGGCTTGCCGCCATCGGCGGCGGCCATCGGCTCAACATAGAGAACGTCGCCGGACTTGATCACGTCCTGCGGCGTGGCGGGCGCCGGGCCCCAGGCCTGGTCCTTCAGTTCGCGCCGTGCCCATTTGTAGCCGTCATAGGTCAGCGTGGCGGTTGTGCCGTCGTCGAATCCGATGGCCACATTCCTGCCGGTGTAATTGAGCGCCACCGCCATCTTCCAGGTATCGATGCCAGACTGGGCGGTCGGCATGGCTTCGATCTTGGCGAGCTGACTTTTCCAGTCGCCGGTAATGTCGACATGGTTCTTGGCGCCGCGCCAGCCATGGCGGCGGTCATAGCGCACCAGCCCGGAGCGCAGCGCGCTGACCGCGAAATTCTGCAGCCTTGTGTCGAGCGAGGCGCGCACCTGCAGGCCGCCATCGTAAAGCGCCTTGACGCCATACTGCTTGTAGAGAAGCCGGCGCACCTCTTCGACATAATAGTCCACGTCGGCGGTCTGGCTGCCCAAAGCGCGGATCTGGGTCACCAGCGGTTCGGCCTGCGCCGCCTTGGCCTGTTCGTCGGTGATGTAGCCATTCTCGGCCATCTGGCCGATCACCCAGTCGCGGCGGTCCTTGGCGCCCTTGTTGTTGCGCACCGGGTCGTAGCTGGAAGGCGCCTTGGGCAAGGCAGCGAGGAAGGCCACTTCGGCGACGTCGAGCTCGTCGAGCGACTTGCCGAAATAATTCAGCGAGGCCGAGGCCACGCCATAGGAATTCTCGCCCAGATAGATTTCGTTGAGATAGAGCTCAAGAATCTTGTCCTTGGGATAGGTGGCGTCGATGCGGATGGCCAGGATCGCTTCGCGGATCTTGCGGCTGAATTTCACGTCCGAATTGAGCAGGAAGTTCTTGGCGACCTGCTGGGTGATGGTCGAGGCGCCTTCCAGGCGGCGATGCTCTAGCGTGTTGAAGACGTCCTTGATCGCGGCGCGCAGGATGCCCGAGGGATCAATGCCGGGATGGCTGTAGAAATTGCGGTCCTCGGCGCTGGTGAAGGCCTGCGTCACCAGCTTGGGAATGAAGGTGCTGGGCACGAAAATGCGCCGCTCCCGGGCATATTCGCCCAGCACGGTGCCGTTGCCGGCATAGACGCGGGTGGTGACCGGCGGATTGTAATTCTGCAGCGTCTCGACGCTGGGCAGGTCGCGGGTGACCGAATAGACCGAGAAAATGCCCGCCACGATGCCGACAGCGGCCAGCGCGGCGGCGGCAAACCCGGCGTAAATCAGCAGGCGGCGAAGCATTCCAGTATCCTTTGATCCGGCTTTATAGCCGGTTTTCCGGGCGGAAAAGAGGCGTTTATTGGCCCAATATTCTAGGGCGAAGGGAACTTGGGCGCAGGGACGGCGGCGGTCTGGCCCGGGGCCGGTTGCGGGGCAAAATTGCGGTCCACCGAATCGGCGATGGCCCTGGCCACCCCGCCCCGCCACTGGTCACGGTTCATCTGGGCGGCGTCGGATTCATTCGACAGATAACCCAGCTCGATGAGGACAGCGGGAACATCGGGGGCGACCAGCACGGCCAGGCTGGCGGAGCGGTGGGGGCTGCGCTGCAGGATATCGGTGGCGTCCGCCAGCCTTGTCAGCGCGGTCTGGGCGAAGCGGGAGGATCTGTTGATGGTGTCGCGCTGGGCCAGGTCGATCAGGATGGGCGCGACGGGGGTATTGCCGCCGGACAGGTCAACGCCGGCGATGACGTCGGACTGGTTTTCGCGTTTCGCCAGCGCCGCGGCTTCGCGGTCGGAGCGGCCGTCATTGAGAGTGTAGATGGACAAGCCGTTGACCGAGGAATCCGGATTGGAATCGCAATGCAGCGAGATCATCAGGTCGGCTTTCCATTTGCGGGCGATGGCGACGCGTTCCGGCAGGGGAATGAAGACATCGCGGTCGCGCGTCATGTGCACGGCATAGCCGCGCGCCTTCAAATCCTGGGCCAGGCGCAGGCCCTCGGCCAGCACCATGTCCTTTTCCATCAACCCGTTGACGCCATTGGTGCCGGAATCAATGCCGCCATGGCCCGGATCGATCACCACCACCTTCTTGCCGCCGCTGGCGGTGGGACCGGTCATCGCCAGCTTCTCGGCGGCAGATTCGCGCTGCTTGAGGTCGGCGGGCCAGCCCGCATAGGTGTCGAATTTTTCCTGCTCGGCCGGGTACATGTCGATCACAACGCGGTAGCCGAAGCCGGCGGAAGGCGGCAGCACCAGCGGGTCGGCGACGCGGACCGGACGGTTGAGGTCGATCACCATGCGCGAATTGCCTTCGCGGAACAGGCCGTAGCGATAGGACTTGACCGAGCCATGGCTGCTGGGCAGCGGCGGCGCGCCCAGCCGCCAGGAGACTTCGGGCATGTCCACCACCACCCGGTCGGGATTGGTCAGGGTGAAGGCGCGCAAATTCAGCGGATCGGACAATTCCAGCACGATGCGGGTGCTGTCTTCATGCTCGCCTATGCGCGCGCTCATCACCACCGGCGGCGGCCCCGCGGGACTTGCGCCCGGGGCAGCGCCGGGGACGGCGTTCCCAGGAGAAACATTCAAAGTCTGGCCGGGGGTGGGGCCGAGGGACGGCCCGGCGGTCTGGGGCCTGGGTATCGGGGCTGCCGGCGCGGTGGGCAGCTTGTCCGCCGCCGCCCCGCCCCGCAGCAGCCGGGCGATGGGATCGTCGGGTTCGGCCACTTGCGCGTCCGCCAGCCCGGAAAGAGTCCAGACTGCCAGGGACAAAGCTATGAGCCTGATTCGAAACACTATTCGTTACCCGAGGGGTGCCGACCCTTAAAATCGTCCCAAAACTCTTTACGTTCCGTTAGGACCCGGCAGCCCAAGGATATTTACCCTGCCCTTGCCGTGATGGCACGGGGCCCCTACAAGACTCCCATGCTGCGCCGAGCCGGTTGATCCGGGAGGCGCGGTGGTCCCCCCGCCGAACCCGCGCCATCAGGCGCTGATCCTTCCGGCCAAGGCCATCGCCGCCAGCATACCTTCCCGCTGATGCGGGGTCCGAATTAAGTGATTTTTATGACCGACATATCGTCAGCCCTTTCTTCCCGCCTGCCATCGCAGGCGCGCGTCCGGGCTGCCTTGTCCCCAACAATGCCGCCACCTGCCGCCTTCGCTGAGACATGCGAGCTGGGCAGCGCCGCGCGCACCGGAGAATTCCATGAAAAAGCGCATGCTGATCGACGCCAGCCACCCGGAAGAAACCCGCGTGGTGATTCTCGACGGATCCAAAGTCGAAGAATTTGATTTCGAGGCTGCCTCGCGGCGGCCCCTCAAGGGAAATATCTATCTTGCCAAGGTGACGCGCGTGGAGCCGTCGCTTCAGGCCGCCTTTGTCGAGTATGGCGGCAATCGCCAGGGTTTCCTGGCTTTCTCGGAAATCCATCCCGATTATTACCAGATTCCCTATGCCGACCGGCAGGCGCTGATCGCCGACCAGGAAGCCGAAGCCCGCCGCCGCTCGGAAGACGATATCGAGAGCTTCGAGATCGGCTCCGGCGCCAAGCGCGACGAAGGCGATGAGGACAAGGAAGAGGCCGAGGAAGAGGCCGACATCCTGGAAGCCGAGGAGGAAGGCACCGTGCTGGACGCCGCCACCATCGGCGTGCCCGAGCCGGCGGCGGAAGAGCATCACGACGAGGCCCCTGCTCCGGAGGCCGAAGATCATCACGAAGACCTGCCCGCCGAAGACGGGCATGACGAGATTTTCGTCAATCATGGCGGCGCGCCCGAGGATTTCCATCCCGAGGACGGCCACGAACACCAGCATGAGGACCAGCCGGAAGAGCCGAGCAAGCCGGACGCCGCCGAGGCCCATGAAACCGATTATGGCCATGACGCCGAGGCGATCGCCGCCGAAGCGTCGGAAGAAAATGAAGGCGAGATCGAGCCGGTCGCGCCGCAGGACCTGGAATTCAGCCCGGAAGCGGACATCGCCGCCGCCGAGACCAATGAGGAAAATGAAGGCGCCATCGAACCGGTTTCCGGCGAGAGCCAGGCGCTGCAGAGCAGCCGCCCGCCGCAGAAATGGGTGCGCCGCAAGCACTACAAGATCCAGGAAGTCATCAAGCGCCGCCAGATCATCCTGGTGCAGGTCGTCAAGGAAGAACGCGGTAACAAGGGCGCGGCGCTCACCACCTATCTGTCGCTGGCGGGCCGCTATTGCGTGCTGATGCCCAACACCCCGCGCGGCGGCGGCATTTCGCGCAAGATCACCAACGCGGCCGACCGCAAGCGCCTGAAAAGCGCGGCGCAGGGCCTGGAGCTGCCCGAAGGCATGGGCCTGATCATCCGCACCGCCGGCGAGAACCGCTCGCGCATCGAAATCCGCCGCGACTATGAATATCTGATGCGGCTGTGGGACACGATCCGGGAAAAGACCCTGTCGTCCAACGCCCCCGCCAATGTCTACGAGGAAGGCGACCTGATCAAGCGCGTAATCCGCGATCTCTACACCAAGGATGTGCAGGACATCGTGGTGGAAGGCGAACAGGGCTTCCGCAACGCCAAGGACTTCATGCGCATGCTGATGCCGGGCCATGCCCGCAATGTGCATCAGTACCGGGACACCGTGCCGCTCTACCAGCGCATGCATATCGAAGCGCAGCTCGACGCCATGTTCTCGCCCACCGTCACCCTGAAATCGGGCGGCTATATCGTCATCAATCAGACCGAGGCGCTGGTTTCGATCGACGTGAACTCCGGCCGCGCCACCCGCGAACATTCGATCGAGGAAACCGCGCGCAAGACCAACCTGGAAGCCGCCGACGAAGTCGGCCGCCAGCTGCGCCTGCGCGACCTGGCCGGGCTGATCGTGATCGACTTCATCGACATGGAAGAAGGCCGCAACGACCGCGAAGTGGAAAAGCGGCTGCGCGAAGCGGTGAAGAATGACCGCGCCCGCGTCCAGATCGGCAAGATTTCGCAATTCGGCCTGATGGAAATGTCGCGCCAGCGCCTGCGCGCCGGCGTGCTGGCGGGCTCGACCGTCACCTGCCCGCATTGCGGCGGCGCCGGGATCGTCCGGTCCGTCGAATCCACCACCCTGCGCTTGCTGCGCTCCCTGGAAGAGGAAGGCGAGAAAAGCCGCGCCGCCGCCGTCACCGTCAAGGTGGCCAGCGACATCGCGCTCTATGCCCTGAACCAGAAGCGCCGCGAACTGGCCCGCATCGAGGCCGAGTACGGCATGGAGATTTCCTTCGAGCCCAAGGAAGGCCTGCTGGCGGGCACCTTCGAGCTGGAACGCACCCGCCAGAGGGATCCGGGCGAACGCCCGCGCTCCAACGGCGCGGTCGGCATCGAGGCGGGCATTGTGCCGTCGGACGAGCCGGAAGACGATGTCGTGCTGGAAGACGAAGAGGAAGAAGTCGAACAGGAGGAAATCGCCGACCAGTTCGAGGCGGCTTCCGAAAGCGAAAGCGAAGTGCGTCCCCATCCGGAAAATCGCGGCGACAATCGTGAGGGCGCCCCGCGGGGCGACCAGGGCAATGGCGAAGGCCGCAAGCGCCGCCGCCGCGGCGGCCGCGGCCGC
>CAIOFO010000026.1 GCA_903857685.1 uncultured Alphaproteobacteria bacterium | reverse complement strand
GGCGGTCGAGGCGGCCGCCCCGCGCGGCCCAGTGCACAGTGCCAGGGCAGCGATCCTCATGGCCCGGCGGATCTGGATTAACCTCTATCCTCTGTCCGCCGCGAAAGTTGGCAGCGAGGCCGATTGGCTAGCAAGCGAAATAGCTACCCAAGATGGTGATATGTGGGAAGTCGCGCCCAAGACTCCTGGACCCAATGCGCTGGGCAGCAACCTGGTCTTCCGTATTGCTGCAGCGGACGGCCAGATGTTGGGGTATTACAGTCCCTAACACCGCCTGCCGCCTGGGCGCGGTTGTGAATTTCACTTTTGTGGCTGACCTTGATTGGCCAGGTGATCGCGCTGGGGTTGCGTTCCAGGCTTTGGGCATGGCTCAAGGGGATATCACGGTTTAGAACACAGTCATGTCCAAGAGAATCCCCCTCAGGCTTTTCATTCTGCGCGCCTTGCTGTGCCTATGCGGGTTGGCGGCGGTGGGGACGATTTTCGTACAGGGCTACAGCACGTTTTTCGGCGCGCCGAAACTTTCGCACCAGCTGATCGCCACGGTGGCCGCGCCCGGCGGGCATTTGACGGCGATGCTAACGCGGATCAGCGGGGCGGAGGATGCCGGCTATCTGGTGGATGTGACTGCGCCGGACGGCGAGACGGAGCGGGTGGCGAATTTCTATGGGGTGCGCAGAAACGGCGGCGCGGCCGGGCTGGACATGGCCTGGCGAGGCGATCACACCTTGGAACTGCGTTATCAGCGCGCCACGTTGGCGCGACTTGACCAGTCAGACCTGACGGTGGCCGGGCAACACGTCATCGTTCAACTGAAGCCCCAACCCTAGGCAGATTCCCGCCGAAAAACGGGTAATAACCTCCCTACGGGCGGCTTAGTCGAACGAACGACGGCTGTACCTGACCCATATTGAGCATTGACATTGGTCGGGCGCGGCATTGCGTTAAGCAGTCAAATATACCTCGAATGCTAAACGTACCGCGTAAGATATTGCATAAGGTACTATTAAGTGAGTGCAGTTCCGCTTTCAAATACAGAAGCTGACTCCACAGATTTTGTCGCCGCGATCAGGGCGCACGAAAGCTATGTTCTTCGTAGGCCTAACGGGAAACGCGCCAATCTCCGGTTCGCTATGGTCCCGGGCATCTACCTGAGCAAGGGCCGCTTGGACGAAATTGACTTCACAGGCGCCAATCTCGCTAGTGCGGACCTGAGCGGAGCCAATCTGAATGATGCTTCTCTCTCCTGCGCCAATCTGGTGAACGCCAATCTGGCTGGCGCAACCCTGAACCGGGCGGATATGCGAGGCGCTCAGCTCAGAGGTGCATGCTTCGATCACGCCCAAATGGAAAGTGCGGATTTCCGGAAGGCTACTGTCGCATTTATGGGCAAAGACAATAGGTGGAGCGTTGTCGGTCAAAACCAGGACCTGGCCGCAGTCAGCTTTTTGAACTGTTCCCTAAAGGGTGCAAAGTTGAATAATGCCAATCTCAAAGACGCCAATTTCAACGGCGCTATGCTGTCCGGTGCATCCTTCCGCGGTGCCACATTGGGCAATGCAACCTTTGAAGGGGCCGTCCTCACCAGGGTCAATTTGACAGATCTGAATGTACCCAGAGATCGATTGAAGAACTGCATTGTTGATCCGGCGCCGGAAGTGCGCGCGCGTTTGCCTCAGCTCATCGCTATTTTGGATAGCGCGCAAGCTTGGGCAGATTCGGGCGGGCGCGAAGGTCGCCCCGCCAATATTGAAGGCGAGGACATTCGATTGCTTGCGCAACTGATGAAAGGTCGAAAATTAACGCGAATAAATTGCGCAAAAGCGATTGCGATGGATCTCGATTTCTCCGGGTGTGAGCTTCAAGCCGCAAATTTCGACGGTGCCGATTTGCGTTGCGCATCCTTTGTGGGCGCAGACCTGAGAGGGGCATCATTTCGCGGGGCGAAACTTGCGCATGCCCGATTCGATAAGGCTAATTTGCTGCTGCTCGCACTCAAAAGTGGCGCGTTTATGCCAACCATATTTGACGGCGCATCATTGGACCGGTGCAATTTTGAGGGCGCGCAACGCGCCCCGGAAGCAAAATATATTAAACCGGTTGCCGAATTGGACTGTTGAAAAAGTATTTCAAGTGCAATCAATTAATACCAAAGAGATTTGATGGCAGCTATCTTTCAGGAATTTGCGCAAAGTCTGTCTATCGAACTGTAGTCGGTTATTGATCAAACCAGCGATTAGTATCCAGCACCAACAGGCCACTCTTGAATGAAAAACGCGAAGCGGCCAGGCGTTTGCATGGTCGCATCGAAAGAATATTGGATTGAGAGCCGGCCAAAGGCTGCCGAGATTTGGCAATTTCGGCGCGATTGAAAAATCTGGTTGACCGGATAGTGCTGGTTCACCAATGGTACAAGAAAGTTATCGCCTGAGGAGACCTTGCTGTCGTCGGCATGATTGCCGCCAAAATTTTGTTACTAGGCAAATTCACGGAGGTTGACCCCTATTGCGTTCAACTTGCTTAGTAGGCGAGACGTTTCAACTTCCATGCGGCGACCGGCCTTTCGATATTTCTGCTTCCCTAGTTCCTGGGGCGGAATAACCAGACCATTCGGTGTTTCAGCCAAAGCACCAATTTCTAGCAGTTTGCGCACATAGCGCCGCGTGGTCTCGAATGGTAGGCCAATATTTTTTGCCAAGGTGCGTATGCTGATGGGAGTATAGTTCGGGTATCGTTCTGTCTCCTTCGCTAGTCTGTAGTAGAAATTTCCAACATTGGCGTTGAGTACGGCCAAGTGAACTAAACCAAGAAAAAAATCGCCTTCGTACGTTGCAATGATAATGTCCATAACTTGGAGTCGGAAATCTGTGCACAGCCGCAGGACCGCTCTCCCCGCCGAAGAAAAACTTTCCGAAAACGGACTTTCGCTTTGAGCCACAACTGAACGAAGCGATTTCGCAAAATCGAAGTTTATCGCTTTCAGGCCCTCAAGGAAAAAGCAAAAATTCGTAAAAGTAGTATCTATCAATAATTGTATTCGCTCCTCGTCGGCGAAAAAAGAGGGGCTGATTATCACTCCTCTCTTGTCGCTCACACAGAGGCCACTTTTCTCTAGCATCTGAATATGCCGCCGCATGGTTTCATAGGGGACGCCAAGCGATTGCGATATGGAGGCAACCGTAATTGGCATTAGCACTGTCGAAGGAGGTGCGCTTGACAGGGCGCCATAAGTCAAATTGAGACTTGTGGTAGTTATCTTTCTGACATTGGCAGAATAGATGGCGACAAATGCCATAGCTAACCTGATGTCACCAGTTATGTGCTCAGTGTTACAGGCAACGGACCTGATAAAAAAATTCGAACTGATGATAGCGTGGGCAAAAAGAGCTTCACAACGGGTCATTCTAGATTTGCGAGGAGCCATGCGAGCCAGAGGCCCCTTCCAGTGCCCAATTCATTTTCGAAGAAAATACGAGGTACATAGTTTGCAACTATTTATAGATGTTTAGCCACGATTGCGGTTTTGGGACCAATTCAGGGAATCTCACGGATGTATTCTAACGGACCGTCGAAGGTTTTGGCTTAGACAACAAGGGTGAGCAAACTCATTTTGGGTCAACTTGGCGGCCTTCGTTACAATCGATAGTGATCAACCTCAAAAAATGTATGGAACACCTAATGTCCGCTTTTGGTCGACAGCATGTTGTATATTGATAACCGGGTTTGGCTACCGCGTGTTGCGTATTGGCGGTCATGTCCGAGGGAGCCGGGGGCGCAAGTCTTCGGCTCTTTTTTTTCACAATGGATGACTTGGTGGGACATGCGTTGTGGGTCCGCTTTGGGTCAAAAGCGGCCATTCAGCCGAAGTCAGCTTTGCGCCAATAGCGGACATTTCACGCATTTCCTTGCATGGCAACGCCCGGCTGATTTCAACCAGCCTGCGCAAGCAGCAAATTCCAAATCCCGTTAGCCTTTATTCCCTTCGAATAAGTGACATTGGCATAGTCGGCATGAATGGGCGGCAGCAAGTGGCGCGTTTTTCTAGCGCGCCACTGGCAGAACAAATTCGGCGCCATTGCCGATGCTGTCAGGCCAGCGCTGCATGATGGATTTCTGTTTTGTGTAGAAGCGAACGCCCTCTTCGCCATAGGCGAAGGTGTCGCCGAACAGGCTGCGCTTCCAGCCGCCAAAGCCGTGCCAAGCCATGGGAACCGGGATCGGCACATTGATGCCGACCATGCCGGCCTGCACCAAGCGGCCGAATTCGCGGGCCGTGTGACCGTCCTGGGTGAAGCAACTGGCTCCGTTGCCGAACTCATGCTCATTGATCAAGCGAAGGGCTTCCTCCAGGTTCGGGACCCGCAGGCAAACCAGAACCGGCCCAAAGATCTCTTCCTTGTATATAGCCATCTCCGGCGTGACATTGTCGAACAGTGAGGCGCCCAGAAAGAAGCCTTTTTCGCGGCCCTTTACGATGTGCCCACGCCCGTCCACGATCAGGGACGCGCCTTCACGGACGCCTTTCTCGATAAATCCGGTGATGCGATGCCGGGCGGCCTCGCTGACGATGGGCCCCATTTGGCTGGATTCGTCCATGCCGTCGCCGATCTTCAATTCGCGAGCACGGGCGGCGAGCAGCGGCATGACGGCATCGGCGGCCGTGCCGACAAGGATGGCCACCGAAATCGCCATGCAACGCTCTCCCGCCGATCCGAAAGCGGCGCCGATCAGCGCATCGACCACCTTTTCGGGATCGGCGTCGGGCATTGCCACCAGATGGTTCTTGGCGCCGCCGAGCGCCTGAACCCGCTTGCCGTGACGGGCGCCCGTCTCATAAATGTGGTTCGCGACTGGCGTCGAACCAACAAAGGAAATCGCCTGAATGTCGCGGTGGGCGATGAGGGCGTCGACAGCTTCCCTGTCGCCCTGGACCACATTGAAAACGCCATCCGGAAATCCTGCCTGGCGCAACAAATCGGCGATCATCAAGGATGGACTTGGGTCGAGCGGACTGGGTTTCAGTACGAATGTATTGCCGGCGGCAATGGCAATTGGATACATCCAGGCCGGCACCATGACCGGAAAGTTAAATGGTGTTATCCCTGCGACAACTCCGAGCGGCTGACGGAAGGTCCAATTGTCCATGCCGGTCGAAACTTGGTCGGTAAAATTGCCCTTGAGGAGCTGCGGGATGCCGCAGGAAAATTCGATGACGTCTATGCCGCGATCGACTTCGCCGCGCGCGTCCGAAAATACTTTGCCATGTTCGCTGGTGATGGCGCGCGCCAGATCATCCTTGTGAGAGTTCACAAGCCCCAGGAACGCATTCATCAGCCGCGCACGGCGGATCGGCGGCGTATCGGCCCAGGCGGGGAAAGCTGTCTTCGCGGCGGCCACAGCGGCATCGACATCAGTGGCCGATGAAAGACACACGCTGCCAGATCGCGTTCCGCTTGCAGGATCGTAAATCTCCTGGGACCTGCCGCTCATGCATTCGGCAAGACGGCCGCCGATGAAATTGCAGACTGCGCGATGTTTGTTCGGCTTGTCCATGATGCTCACGCAAAGGTCCTATTTAGCCTGGATTGGCTCTGACGTCTGGCCGCGGCGTTCGCATATCACCGTCCGCCGAAGCATTGCAGGATATCGGGACAGTAATTTGGCGGGACACGGCCGCTGACGGGGTTTCGGTAGGAAAACCACATGGGCTTGATCTCCGGCCAATTCGTGGTGACGAAATCCTTGCGGCGGAAGTCGTCATACAGCGTCCATGGGATATCGGGCGCGAAGTCGATCGTGTTGGTGATGCCGGCGCCCGGCGGATTGCGGGAATCCAGGGTGCGGGGGGCGACCGTCGGTCCGGGGCCGAGCGGCCGCGACGTCGGATTGCCCCAGCCGGCTTTCCAGCCGGCGGAACCGAAATAGGTCTCGTCGATCTCGCCCGAAACCAGCATCTTCCAGACGCCCCCTTCCAGCACAGCGGAATCGTTGGGATACATGCCGATGCTGAAGGAGCCGGGCGTCTTGCTGATGGTGTGCAAGAACAGGCGCACCCTGATCTTGGCGCTTTTTGCGTCGGGCGCAACGTCGATCACCGGCTGAAGGCGCGTGTGCACGAAGATGATGTCGCGCGGATTGGTTGGCGAAGGAGGTCCGTCCCAATGCGCCTGGACCATGGCCCTGTAGACATGATCACTGCCGACAAAGAAGCCGGGGCCCTGCGACCGCGTGCCGTTGACGGCCAGATTGGCGACCATGTCGTCCCAAGTCTGGTCGTCCAGATAATAGCCGAACATGTTGTTGATATTGTCGACCGCGTCATAGCCCTTGGAGACGTCGAGTTTGCGGCGCGCTTCAGTCATGCGGGCGATCACCGTGCCCTTAGGCGCCGCTGCGGGTGCAATTACCGGCGGCGGGATCAGGCGATCGTCGCCGACGAGCTTGAATCCGGCTGGAATGGTCACGGCCAGTCCGGTGGCGGGGTTCGGGCCGGGAAAGGCCGGAATGACGGTGCTGGTCTGGGGCGTGCCTGAAACGGATGGCTTGTCGGGCGCGTTCGCGCCGCCCGGGGCCGGATCGACGATATTGCTCTTGCTCCATCCCGCCGAATATTCCGCCTTGATGCGCGGAAAGATGCGCATTTCGCGGATGCGCCATTTGCCGTCGGCGCCCTTCACATAGCGATTGTCGAAGCTGGAAAAGGTCCAGTAGGCCTGGCCAAGCTGCGGCGTCAGCATGCCCAGTTCCAGACCGCGGGCGCGTGCCTCTACGCCGTCCGTATCGATGGTGATGATCTCCGGCATCTGGATATGCTCATTGGCCTGTCCGCGCTGCAGGCCCTCGGGGCCGTCGCGCTCCAGTTCCTTGGCAACGCCCTTGGGGCCGTTCCACACGCCTTGTCCGGCGATCTCCAGAACCCCGTCGGCGGCGAACAGGTCGGTGACGTCCGACCACATCTTGCGATCAATATAGTACCCATAGATGTTCTGGAGGGCGCGGACCTTGTCTTCGTCATTCAGCGCCTGAACATGGCGCTCGATATCCTCCAGCTTGCTGCCTGCCGGACGCAGCTCGTGCAGGGGCGCGTCTGGCACCGGATGGCCGGAATAGCCCGGTGAGAAGGGATAGGGCGCCAGCGGAAATGTGGGCGTAAGGCCGACATAGCCGGTTTCATAAGGCCCCGCGAATTGGGGATAGATATGCATATGAGAGAATTTCCAGACACCGTTCACCTGCACGAAATCGTCGACCTGCAGGCCGCCTGACAATTGCGCCTTGCCGCCGATTCCGGTCATCGTGATCTGGGTCAGACGCCCCGTGGCGCTGCGTCCATCATAGGACAGCACCACCGCCGGCTGCACGAGATAATCGGCATAAAGACTGCCGACCGGCATGCCCTTCTTGCCGCCGCCCTTCTTCATCATGTAGGCGGCGATGGCGGATTTGCCCTTTGCCAGCACGGCATCGTCCGACTGGATCACCGCGTCGTCCGCGAACAGCGAAGCCATCTCATCCCACAGGCCCGCATCGGCATATTGGGAATACAGTGTCAGGAGGCTCTTGACGTTGCGCAGCGATTGCTCGCGGTCCACCGCCAGCGCGAGATCGTCGATGCTCGCCTGGCTGCCAGGCGCCCATGGCGTCGCCACGGGCACATTGGATTGGGCGAATGCGCAGTCGCCGCGGAACCAGGCGATGGCGGCAATGGCAATGACTAATGGCGCCATGGAAAGTCCAAACACTTTCGCATTGGATTTCTTCAAGATGCGCATTGTCGTCTCCCTGCCTGCATCGCCGCATGGGCCTATTGGCATCGCCCTCTGGCCGGCCTTGGCTATCACATTAGCCATTTGGATCGTGTGCAACAATCTGCGACACGTCCATGCGGCGGCATGCCGTGCGAAAGATTCGCAAACATCCCCAAAGTGGTGACCATTCACGCTTGACACGTTCTAAGAACCGATCTCACGATTGCAGATGGGTGCCGCACAGGAGAATGAAGGGCAGACAATACCCAGTCTGCTGGGAATGTTATAGTCACGGCAACGGCGACGAGACAGCAAGACCGAGAACACCGCCATATCAATGAGGCCAGGTTGCAGATCAATTTGCTGGACGGAGAATATGACTATATCGTTATCGGTGCCGGTTCGGCAGGCTGCGTGGTCGCCAACAGGCTATCGGCCGATCCAAGCAAGCGTGTCCTTGTGCTCGAAGCTGGCGGGCGCGACAACTGGATATGGTTCCATATTCCGGTCGGCTATCTGTTCGCGATCGGCAATCCGCGCTCCGACTGGATGTTCGAGACCGAAAAAGAACCGGGATTGAACGGCCGCGCGCTCAGATATCCTCGCGGCAAGGTCATCGGCGGGTCGTCGGCGATAAATGCGATGATCTCGATGCGCGGTCAAGCCGCCGACTATGATCATTGGCGGCAGCTTGGCCTTTCGGGCTGGGGCTGGAGCGACGTGCTCCCCGTATTCAAGCGTCTTGACAATCACTTCATGGGCGCCAGCGAACATCACGGCATGGACGGGGAATGGCGGGTTGAAGCACCGCGTCTGCGCTGGGACATTCTGGACGCCGTCAGTGATGCCGCCGTGCAGATGGGCGTTCCCAGAACGTCCGACTTCAACACCGGAAACAATGAGGGTGTCGGTTATTTTCATGTCAACCAGAAAAAGGGCTTGCGCTGGTCGGCGGCGCGAGGATTCCTCAAGCCCATTCTGGGCCGCGCCAATCTGCGTCTGGAAACAAATGTGCTTGTCGAGAAGATTGTCCTCGATGCCCACCGGGCCGCCGGCGTCCGCTTCTCGCGGAACGGGCAGTCGTTCGAAGCACGCGCCAAAGGCGAAGTGATCCTGTGCGCCGGCTCCATTGGCTCGGTCGAAATCCTGCATAGGTCCGGCATAGGGCCTGCGGCGTGGCTGCGCGAGCTTGGAATCCCGGTTCACCTGGACCGCGACGGCGTCGGCCGCAATCTGCAGGACCATTTGCAGCAGCGCGCAATTTACAAGGTGAGTGGAGTCAAGACGCTGAACGAAACATATCATTCCCTGACCGGCCGCGCGCTGATGGGTATGGAATTTGCGCTGTTTCGCAAGGGGCCATTGACCATGGCGCCGTCACAACTCGGCATCTTTACCCGCTCGGATGCCGCGCAGAAACGCGCCAACATCGAGTTTCATATCCAACCGCTCTCGCTCGAAAGGTTCGGTGAGCCGTTGCACAGATTTCCGGCCATCACTGTCAGCGCCTGCAACCTGGCCCCCTCGTCGCGAGGAACCGTACGCCTGCGCTCCTCCGAACCCCGTTCCAAACCGGTGATTCAGCCGAATTATCTTTCGACCGAGCTGGACCGACATGTGGCGGCTGATGCCATCCGCGTCACCCGCCGCCTCATGCGCCAGCCCGTATTGCGCCGCTTCAATCCGGAGGAATACCTGCCGGGACCGTCTGTCTCCGACAGCACGGATGATCTTGCCAGGGCGGCCGGCGATATCGGCACCACAATTTTTCATCCCGTCGGAACTGCCAAGATGGGATTGCCCAGCGATACTGGGGCGGTGGTTGATGCAAGGTTGCGCGTCATCGGGCTACAGGGCCTGCGCGTGATCGACGCGTCTATTATGCCCACCATCACCGCGGGAAATACCAACACACCGACGATCATGATTGCCGAACAGGGCAGTTTCTTTGTCCGTGAAGATTCACGAAGTGCGCCATAGCAAAATAGGAGGCCGATAGCGTTATCCGCAGTTAGGAGAGTTGCTGACATGGAATGTCCGCTTTGGATCAGAAGCAACCATTGAGCTGGCTGGTGACGAATGACCGCTTTTCACCCAAAGCAGACATTCGCAGTTGTACAAAACTCTTAGGTTTTGATCTGCGTCTGCCTCGCAAACTCGGCCTCGCCTCGATTACAGGCGAAATCGTCCCCAGCTGGCAACAGGCGGGTTATCCTTCCGCCATTGTGGCCGGATCGGCCGACCATCTGGGAAATGTCGTTTCATATAATAATGAGATACTATTCTCTTACACGCAACACGAACCGTTGGGCATCGAAACCAAAAGGAAGCAAACTATGAGGAAACTGGCGTCGTTGATATCTGGCACGGGCTTTGTGTTGCTTTTGGCCCATGCGTCCGCCTTTGCGCAGGGAGCTTCGGCCCCCAAGGTGGCTGACGCCAAGCCCGGCGATGTGCGCGCGTATATTACGGGGGCGCTGCAAGCGCCGATGAGACCCGTGATCGATCAGGCAAAGCAAGCCATCGGTAAGAATCTCGTTATCGAATTTGGCGGCGCTCGCGGCAATCTCGAAAGTGAAATCCTGGCCGGCAATGGCGACTTTGAAGTGGCGGTTCTGCTGCCCGACGTGGACGAGAAGCTGCTTGCCGCTGGCAAGATCAAGCCGGGTACATATCCGATCGCCCACCTTGAGGTCGCCTTCGGTATACGCGGCAACGCCACCGTGGACCTCTCCACCCCCGAAGCGATCAAGAAAACGCTTCTGGCTGCGACCTCGGTCAAATATGCCCCGACGGGTGCAGGCGCCCCGACGGCCACCAAGATTTTGAATGACCTGCACATCGCCGACCAGGTCAAGGACAACAGCAAGGCCAGGGGAGAGGTGCCGCTGACGGGCAACCAATACGAAATCAACATCTATCCCCAGAGCGAGATCATCGCCAACAAGGAGCTCAAGAACCTTGGCCCGGTGATCAAGGACTTCCAGGTGCCTCTGGATATCGAAGCAACCATTGGCAAGAACGCCAATGACGAAGCCGGCGCCAAAGCCCTGATCAAGTGGATGCAGGGTCCGGCACTTGATACAATCTTCAAGGAAAACGGCTTTCAAAGAGCAAAGGGGGCTACGCCCAACTAAGGCGGAATTCCGGTTCGCAGCCAGCCCAACTCCTCGGGCAGGAAGATATGGAGGCCCACAGATCGGCGGCTCTGCAGCACTATCGGGGTAATCTGATCCAACTGGTGGGACAGCACATGAGATGAGTTAAGTGCTGTCCATTATTCTTCGGACTTCCTCCATTCTATTCGGATATGGGTCCGAACTGTCGGTCAGGGTCTTATCCAAGAGTCTTAGGAAAATGCCCTGTTCACCCAGTGTGAGGCGCCTGAGATCTGGCGTTTTCCCATGTTCAACTGGTCGCTCATCGGCAAACTCACGAGATTTTCCCCAGGCGCGGTCCAACAAGGCTTGGGACGCCATAGCGGCAACGGTCCAATGTCCGCTTCTGACCCAAAGCGGACGTTCGCAACCGCACAAAAGTCTCAGATTTTGCCTTGCCAGTTCGGCTTTGTCGGCCATGCTCAGGTCCAGCGTTAATGCGTACCGGTATCACGCGCCGATCATCGTGAAGCCTAAAGCCGGACGCCAAACCTACCAGCCTGCGGCTCCGGTCTACCTTGGCCTCCAAAGTCTCAGCGCCGGTTCTGAAATAGGGGTGCTCTGGACCCCGTAGGATTCTCTTTCTCGCCCCATGCATCCGGCAGGTGCGGCAGCCATAACGGCGAATTCCCTACATAGCGGAACAGAGAATAAAATCGGGCGCGCAGAGCCGCCAGCCGTTTTCAGGGCAATGTGCTGCGGCCTCGCACCGAATTGTGCGCCGCCGGCATGAAGAAAGGGGGCGTATTGCTACGCCCCCTTTGCTCAAGCTTTAGAACTTTCCGGTGGCCGGCCCGCAGGTCTCCGCCGGGTAGATTTTATGGAATGCATCACATTCCTGCGCCGGCGTCATGCAACGCTGCGACGAGTCCTTGAGCCAGGCCTCGCACATCGGGATGGGCCGCTTATGAAGATTGACAAGTTCCGGCGGCCGCCGAAGATCTGTAATGGGCAGCTTGTTGACCTCGTCGATGATCCGCGCATAGGCCTGGACCGCCGCCTGCAGTCCCGTCCACGGAACGATTTCAGGCGTGTCTTCACTGGAATGCATGAAGGCAAAGTTGCTGGCCTGAATGGCGACGGCCGGCACAACCTTCTGCCACTCACCCATCTCCTGGACCTCGCCCGAAGGCTCGCGGCAACGATAGGTAAGGCTCTCCCCATGAGGGTCGTTCAGAGTGGTTGGGTGCGTATACTTGCCTCGCGGATCTTCCGACGGACAGGTCGGCTCGACCCAATGCGGCACACCGAATTCACCCCAGGCATCAAGCGCGATTTTCGTCAGGTTAGGCCGTAAGGGCCCGCCTGCATACCACCACATGGGTTCTGCGGCATCCGTCCGTCCGGTCGTGCCGCCGTGGGCAATCATTTCGGCTGGATGCTCGGCATTGATGAACAAGGCGACATTGTCAAAAACCTTTCTCCGCTCCATGTCCAGGTACAGCCACCATGTGCCGAATGCACCGTACCCTGACCCCATGGTGTTGGAAGCGATTTTGTTGTGGTGACCAGCCTCGCTGATGAAGATCATGGTGCGCCGGCGTTTTTCCTTGGGAATCTTGGCAAAATGCTCGGCAAGCCCTATCTCGGTGGCAACGCCGCTGGCATCGTCGCCCGAGCCATAGAATTTGCCGTCATGGTGCGCGGTTACGTAGATTTTTTCGTCCGTCATGCCCGGCAGCGTACCCCAGGCAATTTTCTCCACCCTGCCGGATTCCCATGCGCCATCCAGGTTGACCGTCATGTGCGGCGGATTATCGGCGCCGCCTTTTTCAACCGCCTCGCGAACCGCCACGGCATCCTCCGTGCCGAGATGGAAGATGGGTACAAGCGCATCGAATTGTTCGCCCATGACATGGGCGTTGCTCCCACGCATATCCGACACAATGACGGCAGCAGCCCCTTTGGCTATGGCGATCTTCGCATCACCGTCACCATAGGTCAGGCCACTGATACTGTTCGTGCCCACGGAATCCCCTTTGAAGAAGAACACGATCTTCCCGCGGACATCCCGGTTGATGTAATCCGCTTCCGTGCCCATTCCGACATAGACAACCGGCAGATCCAGCGTCTTTCCGTGGGTCGAGGCCGTGCCGTAGGGCGGCGTGGCCGAGGTCAGTTCCTTCGTTTGCCCCCCCGCCACAAGCGACACCTTCCAGGATTTGGGCGCCCATTGTGGAACAGTATCGGCCACGGTCTGGACATGAACGTCAGACAGGCCCGCATCCTTGAACTTCTGCGCTATCCAGTCCGCCGCTTCATGTTCGGCGGTCGTGCTGATGGAGCGGCCCCAATATTGAGGGTGACCGTTATCGCGGTAATTGCGCGCGATGTCCGCCAGATGTTGGACATAGTCATGGAGATGGTGGCCATCAATGTCCTTGTAAGGCGCGGCATCGGGGGGAAAGAAATGGGCCGGATAGTCCGGTGCGGTCCAACTCTTTGGATTATAGATCGAACCCCCAGATTGGGCCTCTGCTTGATAGGCGAAACCCAAAGCGGCGACGGCCATCACCGCGCCAGCCGAAAAAATCCAACCCTTCGAAAATTTTCGCATGCTTTCTCCCTCCAAACCGTTCTTAACCGACATTCTCAGGATGAACCGACGCCGGAGGGGACAGTATTGCTTTCCTGAGGGATCGGGAAGCCGTGGCGGCCATTTTGAGCGCGGCCAGCGTACTTGTCCGGGCAAGACCGTGCCTAAGAGGTCAATTTTGCCATATTATTTTGACATTTGGATACGCTCCACCCGTCGTAAGATGCCTTGCATTATCCCCGCTTTCAGGCCGGAGCTGATTGCGGCCGCAATCCATCGATCAGCCGGAGAATCTCTGCGAACAATTGGCTCGGCACGGCGAACTCCGCCATCTGGAAGGTGACGTAGCGCGCGTGCGTTACGATCTTCGCGACGATCAGTAGCCACATGCCCGCCACGGAATACTCCCAATCCAGACCCCACTACCCCGGCACACCCCGTTTTCTAGAAATGGTACCTAAAGCCGGGTATCGGCCACGCTCAGGTCCAGCGTTGATGCCCTGAATGTCCGCTTTTCTCCAAAGCGGACATTCGTTCCCGGTCAGCCCAATGGCAGCTCCTGACCCAAAGCGGACATGATCCAGTTAGTCTGGTGGCGTCAGATCTTGGCGAAATCTGACGCGCACGCGGCGAATCAGAGGCATTTTCTGTGAATGATCGACGGACCGGCCTCCAAGTATTCGGCCTTAGTGACTGAGCGTGCCGCGAACATGTCGAGGCTGGCAAGGATCGACCCGCCGATCCACGTCGAATACTTCCGCAATGGCGACGCGATGATCCTGATCTTTGTCCCTGCCGGCGCCAGCGCGGTCAGCTCCTTCATCATCCGCTCCGCCATCCCGGGGAACATCGTCGAGCCACCAACTAGCACACAGTAATTGTACAAGTCAGGCCGGATCGCAGCGTCGCATTTTGCAATCGCCTTATTGGTGGCCAGGTGGAGCCCGTCGAATTCCATGCTCAGAAGACTGGGCTTGAACAGGGCTTCTGCACACTGGAAGCGCTCGTTGCCCACCGTGATGACACTGCCGCTGGGCATCTCGTAGTTCTTCTCCAATTCACTCGACGCCGAGGCGGTCAGCATGGCGGCATCGAAGTCGATCGCGATGTACCCGAGTTTCTCCTTGATGTCGCGGGCGACTTCGTGGTCGGCCGCAGTCGTAAAGGCATAACCGCGAGCGACAAGAATCTTCTCGAGATAGTCGGTTAAGTCGGACCCGGCGAGCATGCACTGACCGACGGCATTCGACACGACCGCCCCATTGTACACGGGCACCGTGCGTGACGCACCGTATCCCACGTCGACGACCATGCCGGTGGTATTGCCTGTGGCGAGCAAGCCCAGCACCGCCTGATTCACCAGGCACAGCGACGGCACGTTGAACACATCGAACATGATCTGGGTCATCTTCTCCCGATTTGCCTTCGGATTGAGCGGCGGCTCGGTGAGAAGGACTGGTTGATTCTGCGGCACGACGCGCAACGCGCTGGAAAAGACGTGCTGCCAGATCTTCGTCATGTCGTCCCAGTTGGCCACGAAGCCGTGCTGGATCGGGGTGCTGAGGGTTAGGGTGCCACGCCGGCTGGCGGCTTCGTCGCCAACGTAGACGGTCAGCGGGTTCACTGGCACGAGCCCGCTCTGGCGCGGTCGGCCGACCAGGGACGGAAAGACCGCGCGGGGTGCATCATCGCCAGCAAACCCGGCCTTTATCGTCCCCGAGCCGTTGTCGATCACAACCGCATTTGGGTTACCCATGATTCCTCCACATCTCTGCCGGACACGAGCGGGCATCGGACGCGGCCCACCGCCAGACGGCTAGATAAAAGGTCGCTCCTACGGAATGTTCCGTCCAGCACCCCACAAATAGCTTTCAGCATGGCGCGCGGAATTGCCAACACCTTTTGATCTAAATCAAACCGCGTCAATATCTTAGCTGTAAGACCAGCGCGGATCCACGCCAATTCAATCAAAGGGATACATAGGGCGTGCAAAACGCTTTTGGCCGCCATTCAGAAGGTCGAATGTCCGCTATTGGCGCAAAGCGGACATTGGGATCGCCCTAATAATTTGCCCGTGCGATTCCGGTGGGACACTCGCGCTAAAATAAGCAAGTAGAATTAGGTGCTTATTTTTGAACTGGTGCCCAGGGACAGAATCGAACTGCCGACACGTGGATTTTCAATCCACTGCTCTACCGACTGAGCTACCTGGGCACACGCGGGAGCGGTTTCTTAGAGGACGCCCCCGGCCCTGTCCAGCGACCGGCCAAGGGCCCTGATTTTCATTCCTCTTCCGGGGCTTGGGCGGGGGCCTGGCCGTCCGAATCCGCCTCATCCGGGGCGCCGGGAATGGCATAACGGCCCTTCAGCCACTTGCCCAGGTCGAGGTCGGCGCAGCGGCTCGAGCAAAAAGGCGCGAAGCGGTTATGGGGCGGCTTGCCGCAGACCGGGCATTTTTTAGAGGGACCTGACATCGAACGCCTCCCGGGCAAAACGGCCGGCTTCAAAGCGCACCCGCCCGGCGCCGCGGCGGGCCAGTTCGGGGGTGATCTCTTCCATATGGGTATTGAGCCAGGCCGCGACGTCGGGCGCGGCCTCAGCCAATATTTCGCGGCCCGGCGCGGCGCGGGCTTCGCGTTCGACCTGGCGCAAAATATTGAGCGCCACGCTTTGGGGCGTCAGCGCCCGGCCGCTGCCGTGGCAGGAGGGACAGGCGGCGCTGGTCAGCCGCGCCAAAGGTTCGCGCACCCGCTTGCGGGTGATGGCGACAATGCCGAATTCCGACATGGGCGAAATCTGCACCGGGGCGCGGTCGAAGGCCAACCTCTTTTCCAGCGCCGCCAGCACCGGGGCGGCATCGCCGCTGAGATGGATGAAGTCCACGACGATCAGCCCGCCGATGCCGCGCAGGCGAATCTGGCGGCCGATCTCGCTTGCCGCTTCCAGGTTGACGGCAAGGCTGGTTTCCTGAAGCCCGCCGCTCTGGGTGAAGCGGCCGGAATTGACGTCAATGGCGGTAAGCGCCTCGGTGGTCTCGATGGTGATCCAGGCGCCAGACGGCAGCGTGACCTTGGCGTGGCCGAGAGCCGCGATTTCGTCTTCCAGGTCATGGCGTTCAAACACCGGCGCGTTCACCAACTGGATATGGGCTTCGGCGGCGGGCATGGCCCTTCGGCAATAGGCGCGCGCCGCATTGGCGGCGGCGGCGTCGTCGATCAGGACGCTGGTGACATCGCCGCGCACGCAATCGCGCATGGTGCGTTCGATGGGACCAAGATCATGATAGAGCGTGGCGGGCGGGCGGGCGGATTTGCGCCTGTCGTCAATGCCGCGCCAGGCATCGGCCAGCATCAAAGCGTCCTGGGTCAGCTCGTCGAGGCAGGCGCCGAGGGCGGCGGTGCGGAAGATAAAGCCCGCGCCGGCAATGAGTTGATCCTGATTCAAAAGTTTTTCGCCCAGCGCTGTCAGGCTGGCGCGCGAGGCCTGGTCTTCTATTCGTCTCGAGAGGGCGAGGCCGGGCTGGCCCGGCGTCATCACCAGCATGCGGCCGGGCAGCGTGACGCCGGCGGACAAACGCGCGCCCTTGTCACCGATGGGGTCCTTTATGACCTGGACCAAGACGGAATCGCCTTCGCGGACACAGTCACTGATGGTGGTGGTGTCGCAAAATGTTTTAGCAAGCGAGCGGGCTTCGCGCAGGCCCAGGAAGCCGGCACGCTCAAGCCCGATGTCAACAAAGGCGGCCTGCATGCCGGCCATCACACGCTGCACCCGGCCCAGGATCACATCGCCGACCAGGCTGTGGCAGCCGCGCGCGCCGTCTTCGACACCGATGGTGCGTTCGAAGGAAAGCTCCTGAAGCTTTCCGTCTTCCACCAGCGCGACACGGATTTCCCCTGCCCCCGCATTGATGAGGACTTCGATGCTCATGTGGAATAACTCAAATAGCTGTCGGCGCGACTATATCACAAAATGGAAAAGCCGCATCCGTTAAGCAGCTGGACCGTTTCCGCCAGCGGCAGGCCCACCACATTGGAATAGGAACCGGCGATTTGCTTGACGAAAATCTCGGCCCGGCCCTGGATGGCATAGCCGCCCGCCTTGCCGACGCCTTCGCGGCACTGCACATAGGATTCGATCCTGTCCGCCGTCAGGCGCAGGAAGGAAACCCGCGTCATCACCAGGCGGGTGCGAAGCTTGCCGTCCGGTGAGGCCAGCGCCACCGCCGTGATCACCTGATGGCGGCGGCCCGAGAGCAACGCCAGGCATTGGCGCACATCGTCATCACTTTCGGCCTTGGGCAGGATGCGGCGGCCGCAGGCCACCACCGTGTCGGCGGCCAGGACAAAGCCGTCATGAATGCCGGCGACGGCGCGGGCCTTGGCGGCGGCCATGCGGGCGGCATAGTGGCGGGGCGCTTCGGCCTTGAGGACGCCTTCGTCAATGTCGGCGGGGATCACGGCATCCGGCAGGATGCCGGCCTGGGCCAGCAGCGCCTTGCGCCGCGGGCTTTCACTGGCGAGAACCAGGAACTGCTTTGTCAGGTCGGGTGTGAGGCTGGCCATTTTGTGCCGCCGGCTAGGAGCGAGGAGCGAT
>CAIOFO010000025.1 GCA_903857685.1 uncultured Alphaproteobacteria bacterium | reverse complement strand
GGCGTACTATTCAAACAGATGTGGCAGCCGCGGCCTTACAGAATCCCAATCTTGTTCCTGGAACGCTTGGCATCAGATTTTTGAATGTCCGCTCTGCGCCAATAGCGGACATCATCGCGCCAATGCCTTCGCTGCCAGAAAAATGAAAAAGCCCGCCGATGTGAATCGACGGGCTTACTCATCATCAAAAACTAAAGACGATAGGCTTCACGTTCCCTACGCACCTGGTCGGTGTCATAGGCGAGTGCCGCTGGGTCATAACCCTTCCAGCCGCTGCTGCGATAGGCGGTTTCGCGGGCCGCGATGTCGAAGGCAGACCTGTCCATGATTGCGGCATACTTAGTCTGTTCGTCGTCCGGCACCTTGGCTGTCACGATGGCGCCCCCGCGGCGCAGTGCCTCAGCGTACAATTCGGCATTTTCCTTGCTGGTGCCCGACTCTATTAGCGCACCAATGAGGCCGCCGGCCACGCCGCCGCCAACCGCGCCTGCGGCCAGGGCGGCAAGCCATCCGGCCGCCACGACTGGGCCGATGCCGGGAATAGCAATCATGCCCAGGCCCGCCGCGACGCCAGCCGCACCACCGGCAATGGCGCCCAAGCCACCACCCGTTGCGCCACCCTCGGCGCGATCGTCTTTGCCGTCACGGTCCTTGTCATGTTTGGGATCAACGTCTCCGCCGCCCGGCTTGTGCCAACCATCGGCATTGCTGGCCACGATACCGATGTGGCTGTCACCCAGTCCGGAAGCCTTGAGTTCGCGGACGGCAAGCTCGGCGGAAGCATAGTCGCTGTAAACTCGTGTGATTGTCTTGGTCATTTTGTATCCTTGTGATTGGGGGGATTGAACGTGGCAGGGCTAGTTGACGTTGCCCTGGTAATCAACGCTGATCGGTCCCGACGCGCCATCCTTCATCGCCATGCCGCGCCACACGCCACTTTTGTCTTTCTTCAGCTTGGCGACATGGGTGTATCCCTTGGCCTCGATCTGGGACCTGGCTTCGCCCATGGTGAAGCTGTTGGCGCCCGCAACCGGCATCGCCGAATTGTTGTCGTGCACCGCTTTGACGGCAGGATTCTGCGGGCCTGACTGCGCCGGCAAGTTTTGCGCAAGAGCCACTGAGGCGATCAGGCTGAACGCAGCGGTGGTGAGTACGATATGACGCATGTGGGTTTTCTCCTAGTTGTTTACCACTCGCGTAACTCTTAGCCGCCGCGGATGTTCCTCTTTCTGCCCCAATTGCCGCGTAACCCAGCCACAAGCGCAAACGCGCGATATCGGCGCATATTCCGGAACTTAATTGTTAGGCATCGCGTTAATTCATGGTTCCCGCCCATTGGGTTGCGCAGCAAGTCTTTCCATATGTCAGAGGAAAACATCATGAGCACCATTCTAATCGTTGTTCTTTTGGTCTTGCTCCTAGGTGGTGGCGGTTACTACGGTCGCGGTCGCTATTGGTAAGCAGGGCAATAGCGGCGGTCGATAAAGTCTTTTTCAAGGAAACCATTTGAAACACCTCCGATTGGATGGAGTCCGGCGGTAGACGCCGTTAAGGGCATTTGGTTCCGTCCCAATTTTGCGGCCTAAGTTAGCCCCTCAGGACCCGACTGCTTTTGCCGCAGCATTACCAGCGCGGCTCGGGCGCGGTGTAGCCGACTGCGAAGCGTTCCAGGAGGTACCTGTAGTTGCTGCTCCATTTCTGCATAGGAGCCCGTCAAGCGTAAGACATTTTGATGATCGGGTTGGAGTGCGGCAAATAGAGGCTCATCACTTTCGAAGATAACGAACCCCCGAAAGGGCGGCGCGACGCGTTTCTGGTTCGGGATCATGACCCTAGCATGGTCGTCCAAACATCCCGCTGCGTGTGCTTCAGGCTCCGGATGGGGAAGATGTGGGGTGGTAGCGGGCATATGGATAAAACGCGGATCGACGGGATTGGTGCCTTTTTTGGGCGCTGTTACAGCTTGGGAAGCTGCCAACTAATGTCCGCTTTGGGTCATAAGCGGACGTTCCCGAACTCAGTGCCGGTCTAACGGGCCGGACAGCGGATAACAATTCCAATACCGCCAAAAGGGGTAGCGATTGCCCAGACTCCGCTTGTTGCCAGCCGCAACCGCAAACCTGTCTATACCGAGCAGATATCGTCTAACGCAAAAGAACAAGAGCGGTGCCCGCCGCTGCAGCCATTAAAGCGGACGCACTCAAGTATGCGCCCAGACGAAGTCCTCCGAATGCGAGGGCGAGCACTGATTTTGCAAGCCCATTTGCCGCAGCAGCAGTTAGAATAACCAACCCTGCGGTTTTGGCGTCCAATCCGATTCCTGCCATTTTAGCCACGGAAAGCGTAATGGGATCGACATCGAGCAGACCGGACGTCGCGCCCAGAGCAAACAGGCCGGAATGTCCGAAGATCCCGGACGATAACTTGGCCAGCAGCATTATAGCCGCGAGTAGCAGGGTGAATCGAAGCACAAGCATTAGCTCGAAAGGATCCTTGAGCAGCAGATTGCCGGGTGTTGCCTTTGAATTATTCCTGTAAAAAATCAAGGCAGGCACAAGCAATACGAGCGCGGCAGCTAAAATAGGCGGCCCCAGCGGATTCCATAGCGCAGGTGCAAAGAAAATCGCAATTGCTGTCATGCGCAGGAGCGAAACAACCCAGGCAGCAAGAATCGCGGCCATAATCTCGGGTCGCGCTTCGGCTTTATTCCTGGCAAGACGGGCAAATGTCCATGTGACAGTAGTCGAGGTCACAAGACCACCAAGGGCTCCAGCATAAAGCAAGCCCTTGCGCTCCCCAGCCAGCAGCATGGATATATAGCCTGCATAGCAGACACCAGCGACCAGAACGGTCATAAGCCATATCTGATGTGGGTTGAGCGCATTCCATGGATCGAGTGTACGATCTGGAAGTGCTGGCAGCAGGATGACACTCATCACGAGTAATAGCAGTGCGGCGCGGAGTTGCATCCAATTCAGACGCCGAAGAAAGCTGTGAAGAATACGGCGTTCTGATAGGACAACAGTGGCCGCGACAGCCGCGGCAGCCGCTATCGCAATGTTTCCGCGAACCGCGTACGCACCAAGAGCAAATGTTAAAAGACCTGCGACAAATCCGGTTGACGAAACGCTTTTGTCGAGGCGCATTTGCTGCCATTCAAAGAATGCGAATGGAAGCGCGAAGGATAGTGCAGCGGCACCCAGAATAATGTCATGCCCTGTGGTCGAAATAATGCCCCAAATTCCACCCAACAGGCCGATAATGGTATAGGTGCGAATACCCGCCGCCCGCGCGCCATCTCGTGCCTCACGGTCCTGCCAACCACGCTCGATCCCGACCAGGAGTCCTATCGCGATAGATAAAGTTACTCGCTGCAGGGAATCGATATCGGTCATTGAAAATGTAGGGCGATGGCGCAGAAGCAATCGGCGGCAAAATTCAGTATTGTGCATTTCCTCATTTCGTCAGCTTCTTCCGGAGCAGTTTGATGGTCAGGACCGGTTTTGAACGGGTTTCATGGGCTTCCTTTTGCATTTCCACGAAGTGGAAACGCACGAAAAGTAAATAGGACGCTGAACGGTTGGTCGACCAATCGTTCCGGCGGCATGCTCTTTTTCGCACTAATAGAAGAAGGCGGCGCCTGAAACTGCTGGCGATTCAAATCGTTGCATAAAGGCAGGTTTGGAAGATGTATCACGATGCGGCGGGACAAGTTCGGTTTACGAGTCGCCTTGAGCGCGGTGGTTGCCGTCGCACTGGCGGGTACGGCCTATCTGGCGCTGCGAGGGCCGGCAGCGCCCGAGGCGCCCGAGGCGCCCGAGGCCAGCTTTTCTGTAGATCTGCTGGCGCACGCACCGTCTGAAGCCGACGCCATTCACGCGGCGTTGACAAGGGGCACACGCACTCCGGACAGAGCCGCCATGCTGAACTTCTATCAGCAGCGGGCCTTCGCGCCGGCTTGGACTGAGGGGGCGGGCGCCGGGTCCAATGCGATAGCCGCGCTGCGCTTGCTGCACGATGCCGATGAGCAAGGTCCTTCGGCTGCTTCTTACCCGGTGACGCCGGCGCCGCGGCGCGACGATGCCGGGGCTCGCATCGCCTTCGAGCTGTCGCTGACCAAGGCCCTGCTGCATTTTTCCCACGATCTGCACTTAGGGCATACCGACGCCGTGGCAGTGTATAGCGTGCAGGCGGTGAGCCTGGCGCCGCGCACCGTCCCGCGCGGTTATGATGCGGTGCCCATGCTTGCGCGTTTTGCCGCCCAAGGAGATGCGGCGTCCTTCGAGCTCGAACAGGAACCGGCCCATCCCGAATATGGCCGGCTGAAGGCCGCGATGGCCCGCTATCGTGCCATCGCCGCCGCTGGCGGGTGGCCGATGGTGGAAGCGGGAACCGCTCTGCCGGCCGACAGCAAGCTGGCGCGCCGGCTGCTGGCTGAAGGCTATCTGCGCCAAAGCGACATGAGTGCCGCCGCCATCAAGGCGGCGCTGTGCGCCTATCAGGAACGAAGCGGCCTTGCCGTTACCGGCATCGCGGACGCGCCGACGGCGCAGATGCTGAATGTGAGCGCCGAAGACCGCGCCGCCCAGATCGCC
>CAIOFO010000024.1 GCA_903857685.1 uncultured Alphaproteobacteria bacterium | reverse complement strand
TCACCGATCCAAGGCCGTCTTGGCTGTAATAGGCAGCCGATCCTCCGGCCCCGATCCGTGCCAGGTTTTCGTCTATGGTTGGCCCGTTCACGTACTCCGCAACAAGCCCGCTGTCATTGTACTCGTCCACCAGCGACCAGCCGTCGTAAATGAGGCAGGTTGTCGTCCCGTTCACCGTCCGGCTCACGCACCGGTCGAGCGCGTCGTAGGCCAGCGATTCGGTCGTTGTCGCGTTGCTTGCACCGATCAGCCGGTTCCATGCGTCATACTGGTATTTCCAGCCCGCTCGGCTGATCATGTTCCCGTTCGCATCGTAGCCCGGCGCGGCGGCGTCCGAGCTGATGGCCGTGTATTGGTTGAGGCTGTTGCTCGTGTAGCTCACCGACGTCGGCGTGCCCGCGCTGTCCTGCGCCTGCCGCCGGTTGCCCACCGCATCGTAGCTGTTAACGCCCGCAGTGCCGTCGTAGAAAGTACCGTCTTCTGAGCGAATTGGGATTGTACGATTGTTAGCGATTACGATCGGAGTGTGGGCATAGTGCCGCTGCCGCCAGTGCCGTCTGTTTTCGCAAATCGTCTCTTGCCTGAGCCCCGTTTCCGGGCAGTGCCGTCAAAATTACGGCTTGGCAGGAAGACAGGTAACCGGCAGCAATGGGAAATGTTGGCTTCCCCGATTCGTTTCGTGCAGGATATTTCCGCCTTGGCTGCCCTGCTTTTTCTCTCAAGCAGGTGCCGTGTCCTCACTGTGCCTGCTTTGGGTCTCTCATCCGCCATAGCATTCTCTATGGCAACGGTCCGCTCGGCTCGGCGGGCAGAGTGAAACGCGGACAGCGTGTCCTCTGTTCCAACCGCGACAAGCGCCGTGGCTGCGGGCAGACGTTTCCCATTTTTTTGTCCGATGTCCTTCCCCGGCATACCGTAACGGCAACTGTGCTTTGGACGTTCGTTCAGGCATTGCTGGCCGGGCTTTCTCTCCGGGCGGCTGCTAAAAATCTCCCCCTTGCCTTGGAAACTTTCTATGGGCTGCGGCGCAAAATGCGCATCAAGCTCGCTGCTTTGCGCACCCGGCTTTTGGGTTCCCGCTCCCCGCCGCAAAGCGCTCGCCGCGATCCCTTGCTGGCAACTTTCGAATTCCTCTCGTCGGTGTTCGCTGGCAGCGCGTGCCCGCCTGCGGCATTTGCGCTTCATTTCCAGATTTCCTTCCTGGGTTGAGCTCCTCGCGGGGGGGCATTTGCCCGCTCGCGCTCAACATTCGCCGCCCATCCTGGCCGAATTGCGCCCGCAGCGATTTTTCGCGCAACGGAGGGGCTCCAACAACAACACGAGATGGCAGTCCGCGGATTTTTCATCTCGGAGGTAGCGTCACCGCCGAATCAATAACCACCTTATGAAAAATCCCACCACCTATCTAAAAATGCGCGTCCTCGGCGCCATCGACATGGCCGTCGGCCACTGTATCGCCGCCCGCATCAAAGCGGTCAGCGAGATGAACTTTGCCGACGAGGACGGCCTCTCCCGCCAGGTCACCTGGCGACCGATCCAGACCTGGCACTCCCG
>CAIOFO010000023.1 GCA_903857685.1 uncultured Alphaproteobacteria bacterium | reverse complement strand
GCCCACCCGGATGAAGGGCCGGTCGAGGCGCTGGCGGCCAAGCCCGTCACAGGCATGGCGGGCCTTGTCGGAAATCCATTCCTCGTTGACGTCTTCATTCAGGCGCGGCAGCACCCGCATCACCTGCGGCCCGCGCGTATCGACGCGGATGTTGCAGCCCTGCGCGTCCATCACGTCGATGCTTTCGGTCTTGCGCAGCTCCCAGGGGCGCGCGTTGAAGGCATAGGGCTTGCTGGTCAAGGCGCCGACGGGGCACAGATCCACGACATTGCCCGAGAGCTCGCTGGCGAAAGCCTTTTCCAGATAGGTGGTGATTTCCATGTCCTCGCCGCGGCCGGTGGCGCCCAGATCGGGCACGCCCGCTACCTCGGTGGCGAAGCGCACGCAGCGGGTGCACTGGATGCAGCGTGTCATCACGGTGGCGACCAGCGGCCCCATATACTTGTCTTCGACGGCGCGCTTGTTCTCGTTAAAGCGGTGGAAGGCGGCGCGGCCATAGCCCATCGCCTGGTCCTGCAGATCGCATTCGCCGCCCTGGTCGCAGATGGGACAGTCGAGCGGATGGTTGATCAGCAGGAATTCCATCACCCCTTCGCGCGCCTTGCGGGCGTAAGGCGAGTTGGTATTGATCTTCGCGGGCGTGCCGTCCTTGTTGGGGAAGATGTCGCGCACCTGCAATGCGCACGACGCCTGCGGCTTGGGCGCGCCGACCCATTCCACCAGGCACATGCGGCAATTGCCCGCCACCGACAGGCGCTCGTGATAGCAGAAGCGCGGCACTTCCGCCCCCGCCTGCTCGCAGGCCTGCAGCAGCGTGATGGCGTCATCCGCCTCGATTTCCCGGCCGTCTACGATGATCTTGCGTGTGGCCATGACTTATTCCGCCGCCAGCTTGTTGTACTCAGCGATACGCCGCTCGATCTCGGGACGGAAATGCCGGATCAAGCCCTGCACCGGCCAGGCCGCCGCGTCGCCCAACGCGCAAATGGTATGACCCTCGATTTCCTTGGAGACTTCCTGCAGCAGATCAATCTCGGAGGATTTGGCGTCGCCCTTCACCATGCGGGTGAGCACGCGCCACATCCAGCCGGTGCCTTCGCGGCAGGGCGTGCACTGGCCGCAGCTTTCATGCTTGTAGAAATAGGACAGGCGCTGGATCGCCTTCACCACGTCGGTGCTTTTGTCCATCACGATCACCGCGGCGGTGCCAAGGCCGGTCTGCACCGCCTTCAGCGAGTCGAAATCCATCAATATGTCGTCGCAGGTGGATTTGGGCATCAGCGGCACCGAGGCGCCGCCGGGGATCACCGCCAAAAGATTGTCCCAGCCGCCGCGCACGCCGCCGCAATGCTTTTCAATCAGCTCCTTGAGCGGAATGCCCATTTCCTCTTCGACATTGCAGGGCTTGTTCACATGGCCGGAGATGCAGAAGACCTTGGTGCCGGTATTGTTGGGGCGGCCGATGGCGGCGAACCAGTCCGCGCCGCGCCGGATGATGGTGGGCGCCACCGCGATGCTTTCGACATTGTTGACGGTGGTGGGGCAGCCATAAAGCCCGACATTGGCGGGGAATGGCGGCTTCAGGCGCGGCTGGCCCTTTTTGCCTTCCAGCGATTCCAGCAGCGCGGTTTCCTCGCCGCAGATATAGGCGCCCGCGCCATGCGCGACATAGAGATCGAAATCCCAGCCATGGATGTTGTTCTTGCCGATCAGCTTGGCGGCATAGGCCTCGTCCACCGCGCGCTGCAGGGCTTCGCGTTCGCGGATGAATTCGCCGCGCAGATAGACGTAGCAGGTGTTGGCGCGCATCGCGAAGCTGGCGACCAGGCAGCCTTCCACCAGCGTATGGGGATCATGGCGCAGGATATCGCGGTCCTTGCAGGTGCCCGGCTCGCTTTCGTCGGCATTAACCACCAGATAATGCGGCCGCTCCTTCACTTCCTTGGGCATGAAGGACCATTTCAGGCCGGTGGGGAAACCCGCGCCGCCGCGGCCGCGCAGGCCGGACTTCTTCATCACATCCACGATGCCTTCCGGCCCCAGCGCCAGGATCGCCTTGGTGTTGTCCCACTGGCCGCGCTTCTTGGCGGCTTCAAGACCGGGGTCCTGCAGGCCGTAGAGATTGGTGAATACGCGATCCTTGTCAGCGAGCATCAGGTGGCCGGTTTCTTGGGCGGTTCAACAGGCGCGGGCGCCTGCACTTTGTATTTGCCGATGATGGAGCCGTCATAGAGCGCCTGGTCGGTCAGGGTCAGCGCCCCGCCTTCCGGCTCCGAGGATTTGCGGCTGTTCTGCGGACCCGGCTTGATCTCTTTTCCGGCGCGCAAGTCGGCGATCAGCTTTTCGGTGATCGGCCCGTCAATGTCTTCATAGAAATCGCTGCCGATCTGCAGCATCGGGGCATTGACGCAGGCGCCCAGGCATTCGACTTCCATCCAGGAGAACTTGCCGTCGTCCGACACCGTATGGGGGTGGGGATGGATATGCTTCTTGCAGGCGGCCACCACCGCATCGCTGCCGCGCAGCCAGCAGGGCGTGGTGGTGCAGACCTGCACCAGATGCGTGCCCACCGGCTGCAAATTGAACATGGTGTAAAAGGTCGCCACTTCCAGCACGCGGATGAAGGGCATGGAAAGCATCCTGGCGACGGCCTCGATCATGGGATGCGTCACCCAGCCTTCCTGCTCCTGGCCGCGCCAGAGCAGCGAGATCACGGCCGAGGCCTGGCGGCCTTGCGGATACTTGGCGATGGTCATTTTCGCCCATTCCGCGTTCTCCGCGTTGAACGCGAAGCTGGCGGGCTGAATTTCGGGCGGGGCAAGGCGGCGCAGCGACATGGCGGTTACTTCGCGAAAGAGACGCGGCTGATCAGCCCGTCTTTGAAGGAATAGATGGCGATGATTTCAAACTCTTCGCCGCCGGGGGCGCGCACGACATGTTCGTGGTCCACCACGGTGTCGCCGACGGCGATGCGGTTCTTGAGGTTGGCCCTGTTCTGCGGGAAGGCGGCAAAGGCCTTGGTGTAGCGGGCGGCAATGGCCTCGCGGCTGCGTTCGGTGATGGTGCCGTCCGGCGCGGCCACGATGCAGTCCGGCGCGTAGAAGGACGCCATCAGGCCGACATCCTGCGCGTTATAGGCGTCGAGCTGTTTCTGGACGATGTCGGAATTGCTGTTCACCGGTCCACCTCGCCGAACACGATGTCCATCGAACCCAGCACGGCGGAGACGTCGGCCAGCATGTGGCCCCGGGCCATGAAATCCATCGCCTGCAGATGCACGAAGGAGGGCGCGCGGATCTTGCAGCGATAGGGCTTGTTGCTGCCGTCGGCCACCAGATAGACGCCGAACTCGCCCTTGGGCGCTTCGACCACGCCGTAAGACTCTCCGGCCGGGACATGGAAGCCCTCGGTGTAGAGCTTGAAGTGATGAATCAGCGCTTCCATCGAGGTCTTCATCTCGGCGCGGCGCGGCGGGGTGATCTTGTGATCCTGCGTCACCACCGGACCGGGCGTCATCTTCTCGATGCACTGCTTCATGATTTTCGTGGCTTCGCGCATTTCCTCCATGCGCATGATGTAACGGTCGTAATTGTCGCCGTTCTTGCCCACCGGAATCCTGAAATCCAGCTCGCTGTAGCACTCATAGGGCTGGCTGCGGCGCAGGTCCCATTTCACGCCGGTGGAGCGCAGCATCACGCCGGACATGCCCCACATCTCGGCCTGCGCGCGATTGAGGACGCCGATATCGACATTGCGCTGCTTGAAGATGCGGTTCTCGGTGAGCAGCCCCTCGATATCGTCCAGCACCTTGGGGAAATGCTCGCAGAATTTCATGATGTCGTCGGCCAGGCCGGGCGGCAGGTCCTGGTGCACCCCGCCGGCGCGGAAATAGGCGGCATGCATGCGCGATCCGGAGACGCGCTCATAGAACACCATCAGTTTTTCGCGCTCTTCAAAGCCCCACAGCGGCGGCGTCAGGGCGCCGACATCGATCGCCTGGGTGGTGACATTGAGCAGATGGTTGAGCAGCCGCCCGATCTCGCAAAAGAGCACGCGGATATATTGGCCGCGCTTGGGCACTTCCATCCCCAGCAGCTTTTCGATCGCCAGGCAGAAGGCATGTTCCTGGTTCATCGGCGCGACATAGTCCAGCCGGTCGAAATAGGGGATGGCCTGCAGATAGGTCTTGTGCTCGATCAGCTTTTCGGTGCCCCGGTGCAGCAGGCCGATATGCGGGTCCGCGCGGGTGACGATCTCGCCGTCCAGGTCCAGGATCATGCGCAGCACGCCATGGGCGGCGGGATGCTGCGGCCCGAAATTCAGGGTGAGCTTCGGATCTTCGGCATGGCCGTAGGTGATATCGGCCGGAATGGATTCCTGGGTGACTTTGCTCACGGCTTTTTCCCCGTGTCGCCCGAGGTGGCATTCGGCGCCAGCGCGGCTTTCTCGTCGCCCGGCAGGATGTGCGGCGCGCCTTCCCAGGGGCTCATGAAATCGAAATCGCGGAATTCCTGCACCAGCTGCACCGGCTGATAGACCACGCGCTTGAGCTCGTCGTCATAGCGCAGCTCGACATAGCCGGTGAGCGGAAAATCCTTGCGCAGCGGATAGCCGGAAAAGCCGTAATCGGTGAGGATGCGGCGCATGTCGGGATGGCCGTCAAAGGCGATGCCGTACATGTCATAGGCTTCGCGCTCGAACCAGTTGGCGGCGGGATAGGTCTTGATGCAGGAAGCGACGCTTTCCCCCTCCCCCACCTGCACCTTGACCCGGATGCGCAAATTCCGCGTCAGCGACAGCAGATGATAAACCACATCGAAGCGCCTGGCCCGCTGCGGCCAGTCATTGCCGCAGATGTCCACCAGGATCTTGAATTCGCCCGGCCCCTGCAGCCAGGTGAGAATATCCAGAATGCGCGATGCTTCCGCCGTGATGGTCAATTCGCCCACGGTCATTCTGCTTTCCGTCACCGCGCCTGCCAGCGCGCCGGAAATCTGTTCGGCAAGGGCATTCAAATCGCTCATCAACGTTCAATCGTTCCGGTGCGGCGGATCTTCCGCTGCAAGAGCAGGACGCCGTAAACCAGCGCCTCGGCGGTGGGCGGACAGCCGGGGACATAGATATCCACCGGCACGATGCGGTCGCAGCCCCGCACCACCGCATAGGAATAATGATAATAGCCGCCGCCATTGGCGCAGCTGCCCATCGAGATCACATAGCGCGGCTCGGGCATCTGGTCGTAAACCTTGCGCAGCGCCGGGGCCATCTTGTTGGTGAGCGTTCCGGCCACGATCATCACGTCGCTCTGGCGCGGGGAACCGCGCGGCGCGAAGCCGAAGCGCTCCAGGTCATAGCGCGGCATCGCGGCCTGCATCATTTCCACGGCGCAGCAGGCCAGGCCGAAGGTCATCCACATCAAGGAGCCGGTACGGGCCCAGTTGACCAGGCTTTCTGCGCTTGTGACCAGAAAGCCCTTGTCGGCCATCTCGTCCTGCATCGCCTTGTAATAGGGATCATTGTCGGTGATGGAGCCGGCGGCGCCTTCAACGTTCGAGCGGGCGGCGGTACCGGCGGGGACTATCACTCCCATTCCAGCGCTCCCTTCTTCCACTCATATATAAAGCCGACCGTCAGCACGCCCAGGAAGCACATCATGGACCAGAAGGCGAAGACGCCGGTGGTGCCGAGCGTGATCGCCCAGGGGAACAGGAATGCCACTTCCAGGTCGAAGATGATGAACAGGATGGCGACCAGGTAAAAGCGGACATCGAATTTCATGCGGGCATCGCCGAAAGCGGGAAAACCGCATTCATAGGCCGAGAGCTTTTCGGGGTCGGGCCTGGAAGGCGCGATCAGCAACGGAACCGCGATCAGGACGCCGCCCACAACAGCCGCCAGCCCGATGAAAATCAGGATGGGCAGATATTCCAGCAGCAGCGCGTCCATGCTCAAGCCCCAAGCCCAGGCCCGGCGTTCGTGAAGACGCCACGGCAGGCCAACCATTTGTATTTCGCGAGCGCAGTATAGGCAGGCACCAGCCCCGCGCAACGCGGGTTTATCGGAAGATTCGCCGCGGCAGAACAGGTATTTTTTGTGAAGGGAACGAGCGCGCACAGGCCCGTCACGCGCCCTGCGGCAACTCGCGCAAAGTTGCGAGTCACTCTTAAATATTAGGCCATTTCCTGTGAGAAATGGCGGGAGCGACGGGGCTCGAACCCGCGACCTTCGGCGTGACAGGCCGACACTCTAACCAACTGAGCTACGCCCCCGCATCGCCCCTCCTGAAGAAGGGTGCGCGAAGGGGGCCGATGTAGGGGAGCACCCTATCCAAGTCAAGTTTTGGAGCGCCGGCCGCGCGGCCAGTATTAAGGGGGCGGCGGAGATCCCTGGCCGCCGCCTTCGCCGCCGCGCCGTCCCCGCCCGCCGCCCTGACCACTTCCTTGGCCCGCAGCCCCCGGCGGTGCGGCCGCACCGGGCGCGCGCGGATTGAACTCCTTGGCCGTGATGGTGCCGTCATTGTTCACATCCAGCTGGTCGAACAGCGAATTGGCGGCCGTGGAAAATTCCCGCAGGTCGATGCAGCCATCCTGGTTCCAGTCCTGAAGCGGCGAAGCGGTGGACTGGTCGTCGGCAATGCGCGCCGCATTGATGGCGGCAACCTGGTCGCTGTCCAGGCAGCCGGTATGCCTGGAATCGAATTTGTCGAAATCGGCCTTCAAACCGGCATTCATTTGCGCCCGGGTCAGGCTGCCGCCCGGCCCGGCATATTTCAAAAGCATGGCGTTGGGGCCGCCGTTGAAAATCTCGTCGCGGGGCGGCCGGTATCCGGTGGTGTAAGGCGAAGGACCGCGCGGCGGGCGCGCAGAACAGGCGGCCAGCGCAACAAGGCCCAGGATCGCAAAGCAGCGCAAGGCAAGGGGGAAAGGATGCAAATGAATACTCCCGGCAAACATCCCCCGCCCGAACCCTAGCGCGGGGCGCGGCATTTGGCGAATGTGACGGCCCCGTAACGCGATTCCTAATCCCGGGGAACTGCTCTATATAACGCCCCATGACCACGCAGACCGCCGATCCCATCGCCGCAGAAGTCGCCAAAGGCATCGCCTTGCTGACGCAGGGCGATATTGCCGGCGCCGAACGCATCGGCGAGTCGCTGGCGGCGCGCGGCAATGATGCGGGCGCCCTGCACCTGCTGGCGATGGTGCGCGCCCGGCAGAACCGGCTGGAAGAAGCCGCCCAACTGATCGGCCGCGCCCTGGTGCTTGCCCCGGGCCAGCCCCAGATGCTGTTCAATCACGGCAAGCTGCTGGCGCTGCTGCAGCGGGACACCGAAGCGGCAAGAGCGCTGGAGGCCGCAGCCAATGCCCTGCCCGGTTACGCCGAAGCATGGCAGACGCTGGCCGAGGTTCAGCGGCGCATGGGCAATATCGGCGGGGCGGAAAAATCCTTCCGCAAGGCGCTGGCGCTGGAGCCCCGGCATCTGCTCGCCAGGCTGTCGCTGGGCGTGCTGCTGATCGAGACGGAACGCACGCCCGAGGCCGAGACGCTGCTGGCCGAAGGCCTGGCCCAGGCGCCGGACAATATGCTCAAGGCGGCGTTCGCCTATAACCTGGGCGTCGCCCAGCAGGACCAGGGCAAGCGGGAAGCGGCGCTGGAAAATTTCACCAGGGTCCGCGCCCTGGACCCGGCCGGCAGCGTCAACCTGGATTTCAATCGCGCCAACATCCTGTGCGAGCTGTCGCGCATGGACGAGGCCGAAGCGCTGCTGGCCGGGATGATCAAGCGCAATCCGGACAATGACGAAGCCCATCTGTCCTACAACAAGCTGCTTTACAGCATGAAGCGGGACGAGAAATTCCTGGCGTCCTATGACAGCGCCCCGCAGACCACCAGCCTGCAACTGGGCAGGGCAAGCCTTCTTGCCACCGCCGGCCGCGCCGACGAGGCGCGCGACATCTATGCCGGCATCCTGGCGCAGGAACCCGGCAACCAGGAAGCCGTGACGGGCATGGCGGAAGGCCTCAGCAAGCTCGGCCGCCATGCCGAAGCGGTATCGGCCCTGGAAACGGCGCTGGCCCGCGCGCCCGACAGTCTCGTGCTGATCACCGGCCTCGCCGGCGCGGCGCTGCAGGACCGCGATCCGCAAAAGGCGGCGGCGATGGCACAGAAAGTTCTCGCCCGCGCGCCGCACGACCAGCTGGCCCTGGCCCTGCTGGGTGCCGCATGGCGCCTGATGGACGACGACCGCCACGAGGCGCTGAACGGCTATGACGATCTGATCCAGCTGTTCGACCTGGAACCGCCGGACGGTTTTTCCGGCATGGCGGAGTTCAACGCCGCGCTGAACGGCCTGCTGGACGGCCTGCACAATTCCAGGCGCGACATCCAGAGCCTGCGCCGCGGCAGCCAGACCTATGGCGCGCTATTCAGCGCCCGTCATGAGCTGGTGGAAAAGCTGCGCCGGCGCATCAATGAGGCGATGGACCGCTATATCGCCGCGATCAAGCCGGATGCGGCCCATCCTTTCGCCGGGCGGCGGGGACAAGGCTTCCGCTACCAGGGCTCCTGGTCGTCACGCCTCAGCAACCAAGGCTATCACGTCAATCATATTCATCACCAGGGCTGGATCAGCTCCAGTTACTATGTGGATGTGCCGGATGCGGCGAAGGACAAGACCGCCCAGGAAGGCTGGATCAAGTTCGGCGAGCCGGCCTTCGATATCGGACTGAAGCCGCGCCGCACGATCCAGCCGGCGCCGGGGCGGCTGGTGCTGTTTCCCTCCTACATGTGGCACGGCACCATTCCCTTCCATGGGCAAGCGCGGACCACCATCGCCTTCGACGCCGTACCGCGCTGATTGCAGCAAGGCAGGACAAGACGTGAGATATCCTCCGCGCCCTGCCCCTGCCCTGCTGGCGGCAATTCTTTTTTTGCTGACAGGCGCCGCGGCGATGGCTGAAGACGCCGCCGGGCCTTTCACCCTGCAGCAGGCCATCGCCGGGCGCAGCGCCCTTCTTGAGAATTGCACCGGCTGCCATGGCGCCACCATGAACGGCGGCGGCGGCGGCGGCGCCCCGGCCCTGACGGGCGCGAATTTCCAGGAAGACTGGCTGAACAAATCCGCCGGCCAGCTCTTCCGCTTCGCCTCCACCAACATGCCGCTCAACATGGCCGGCATGCTGCCGCGCGAAACCTATGTCAATCTGGTGTCCTTCATCCTGGCGGTGAACGGCGCCAAGCCGGGACCTGTGGCTTTTACTGGCAACAGCGATGTGCGGATCGGCGCCATCGCCGACGGCCGCACCGTGACGGCGGTGCTGTATGGCGAAGGCCCCTATGCTCCGCCGCCCTATCCTGCCCCCGCAAAAAAGCGCCGCTAGCGGCGGCGATTATGGCATCCTGCCGCCATGTGGGACGGCATGACCCTGGTTCCGGGACGCGATTGCGGTGACTGCACCGTCTGCTGCATCGCGCCCAGCATCGACAAGCCGGAAATCCAAAAAGCCTCGAACGCCGCCTGCCGCCACTGCCTGGGCGGCGGCTGCGATATCTATGAAACCCGCCCGCCCGTCTGCCGCAGCTTTTACTGCGCCTGGCGCACGGTGGAGATTTTCGGCGACGAATGGCGGCCCGACAAATCCGGCGTGCTGCCCCAGATCGAGACCGAGGGCATCCCGGCTCATTTCAACTACACCACCGGCATCGGCCTGATGCTGGTGGGCAATCCGCTGAGGACGGTGCGGCAGAAATATTTCCAGGATTTTGTCGCCACGGGGATAAGAAATTCGATCCCGCTGTTCCTGTCCCTGCCCGGGCCGCGCGGCTATCACGCGGCGACCGGACTTCTGAACACCCCGGAAATGCGCGACGCCGTCGCCCGGGGAACCGTGCGGCAGGCGCTGGAAGCGGCGCTGTTAATCCTGCGGCAATGGAACTTCAAGCCCGTGCAATTCGCAAACAGCGGCAATGATGTTAGCATGCCGCCCGTTCCGGAGCCCGGATGAAACTGCGCCTGAGCCGCACCGTCCTGACGTTCATCCTGCTGAACGAGATTCACGGGTTGGCGATGATCACTCCGGCGCTCCTGGCAACCCTCAAGCTGCATTACCTGTTTTAATTTTTGCGCAATTGGCTTTCCGGGCGCTTGGGTCTACAAACCCGCCATGAATGATACATCCTGGTACGTCGAAGCATCTCTGACTTCCAACATGCATGTCTATTGCTCCGGATCGCTGGCCCAATGCGTACGGCGCTGGGCGCGGCTCTCCGAAATCCAGCAGGCCAGCGCCGTGATCAAGCTGGGCGGCCGCACCGATGCCGGCGACACGCTGAGCCATGACGAGCTGGTGGCGCTTTCGAAAAAGCCCGAGCTGCATAAGGTTTGAGCAGGAATCCGCGCTGCGACATGCCGGAACCGGCTGGCGAGCCGGAAAAACCCTGCTAATCTGTCGCCCAAGCGGCCATTCCACAACGGCCGCGCAGGGAGAGACAGTCATGAAATTCGCAATGCGTAGCGCGCTGCTGGCAACCGCCATGGCGCTGTTCATTCCGGCCGCGCTGGCGCAGCCGGCCCAGGACCCCAATTCCTACCCCATGCCCTTCACCGAGCATAAGGGCTTCTTCCAACTGCCCGACGGCCGCCACATGGGCTCGACCAGCACGATTTCCGGCGACAGCAAGGGCAATATCTGGATCGTCGAGCGCTGCGGCGCCAACAACTGCGAAGGCAGCGATCTGGACCCGGTGATGGAATTCACCCACGACGGCAAATTCATCAAGTCGTTCGGCAAGGGCAAGCTGCTTTTCCCGCACGGCTTCTTTATCGACAAGCACGACAATCTCTGGATCGCCGACAATCACGACAATGGCAAGATCGGCGACGATGTCATCGAGTTCAGCCCCAGCGGCAAGGTGCTGAAGACCCTGGGCACCCCCGGCGTCCCCGGCAACGACTACACCCATTTCCATGAGCCCAATGCGGTGGCGATCGGTCCGGACGGCTCGATCTATGTCGCCGACGGCCACAGCGCCGACGTTCAGCAGCCGGCAGGCTTCACCAACAAGAACCAGACACCCACCACCGGCAATGCCCGGGTGTCGAAGTTCGACAAGAACGGCAAGTTCGTCACGGCCTGGGGCGGCCATGGTTCGGGCGACGGGCAGTTCCAGAACCCGCACTGCTTCGGCATCGACACCCATGGCGATGTGTTTGTCGGCGACCGCAGCAACAACCGCATCCAGAAGTTCGACAAGAACGGCAAGTTCCTTCTGGCCTGGAGCCAGTTCGGCCGTCCCAGCGGCTGCTATGTGGATTCCAAAAACAACCTCTATGTCTCAGACTCCGAGTCGCATGAGCATCAGGGCTATGGCCACAATCCGGGCTTCAAGCGCGGCGTGCGCATCGGCAGCGCCGAGACCGGCCAGGTTGTCGCCTTCATTCCCGACGATCCGGACCAGACCCCGGAAAAGAGCGCCACCAGCAATGGCGAAGGCGTCTATGCCGGCAAGGATGGCGTGGTCTATGACGCCGAGGTCGGCCAGAAGGCCGTGGTGGTCTATACGCCGAAGTAAATGATGCGCCCTGGCGTTATCGCGGTTCGCCGCGGTAACGCCGGCGGTTCATCCTGAATTCAGTGATCGCCAACACCGGCGCCGGCACTGGCCGAGCCGACATGCGCGCCCGCGCCAACACCATTGCCATCAAGCCCGCCGCCCGCGCCAACCGGCCCGACATGCGCGCCCGTATGGACGCCGCGATCGCCAACACTGGCGCCGGTGGCCACGACCGAGCCGGCATGTCCGCCGGCCGCCACGCCATGCTTGTCCACGCCTGCGCCCGCGCCGACGCCGCCGACATGGGCGCCCGCGCCCACGCCATGCTTGCCGACATGCGCGCCAACGCCGACGCCCAGGACATCAACATCCAGGCCCACGGCAGAGGCCGCGACGGGGGAGAGCAGTGCGAGCGCGAAAAACGAAGTCGCGAGAATTTTCATGGTCGCCATCCGGGCTAGGGTTCGAGTTGAAACGGATGGGGCCGTTTAATGTTCCATCGGGCCGGGTTACCCGAATTCCCACCTGAGCAGCCGATAGCCGATGTCCAGCGCTTCGCGGTCAAGCAGATCCGCATTGCGGCTGCGCCAAGCGCCGCTTTCCAGGTCATTGGCCAGTTTCTTGAGGCCCGCACCGGCGTCAATTTTCGCAAATGGCGACATGGATTTTCGCGCTTCCGGATCGAGATAGGTCTCGGGCCGGCGCCAATAGGCGCCCAGGAAGCCGTCGCTGCAGTCATGCGGAACAGGCATCGGGATGGTCTTGAACGCTCCCAGTTCTTTCTCCAGGTCGCCAAGGCGCGGCATGATCCGGCGGTCATTGTCGAGAATATCAGGAAAATAGTCGCGGGCGAGCCAGAAATCCGAAGTCTCGGCATCGAAGGTCAGCAGCACGATGCGCCGCCGCGCCACCCGGCGCAGTTCCCGCAAGCCCACACGCCAGTCCGACCAGTGAAAGATGGTCAATATCGCCATGGCGGCATCGAATGCGCCGTCATCGAAGGGCAGCGCTTCCGCGGAAGCGCGCAGGCAGGGCGCCGCGCCGGGGGGCCGCTGGGCGATCATGCGTTCCGAGGGCTCCACAGCCTGAACGATGCGGTCCGCGGGTTCGTAGGAACCCGTGCCCGCACCCACATTGACGACACTGCGCGCGTCACCCAGCGCCGATATAATTGCGGCTGCAATGCGCGGGTCCGGCCGGCGGCGGAGCGCATAACCCTCTGACAGGTGCCCGTTATAGACCGCTTCCGGCATTCCGCCCTCTGCTCTTGTCACATCACAGCGCGCGGCCAAGGGCACCTGCGCACGCCCGCTCACTACGCTGTCGCGCGCGGGCCTTCGGCACCATTTTGATTGCCGCCCACGGCGGCGATCAAAATGGTGGGCAGTGACGGGATCGAACCGCCGGCCACTTCGGTGTAAACGAAGCGCTCTACCGCTGAGCTAACTGCCCGGATTTCCACTATAGCCAAAAAAACGGTGCCGCGCGGACCATCGTCTGCGCGGCACCGGGTTATATCGGCAGTCTTAGTTGAGCGAGTCCTTGAGCTGCTTGCCGGCGCGGAAGCGCGGCTGCTTGGACGGCTTGATGGTGATTTCCTCGCCGGTCTGGGGATTGCGGCCCTTGCCGCCGGCCCGCGTCGCCACCACGAACACGCCAAAGCCGGTGAGGCGCACTTCGTCGCCCGCCTTGAGCGACGCCGCGATCAGGTCGAATACGCCGTCCACCGCCTTGGCCGCGTCATTCTTGGCCAGCCCGGTATGGTCGGCGAGCTTCTGGATTAGATCGTTCTTGTTCACGGTCGCTCCTTTTTTCGCGATTCTTCCCTTGGGGCCGACTCTAGGGTCGGTTCCAGAGGCCCCGCAAGGCAAAAAACCGCAGAATCCCGGCTTTTTTACTGGAATCGGTCTAAAAAAAGGCCCCGGATTTGTCATCCGGGGCCGTGGTTTTTTAGTGGGTGACCAGCGGGTCGGGGTCGCCCTCGTCCAGCGCCACGCGCGGGACGATCTCGGCTTCCGGCTAGGCCCAGTCGATCGCCACCGGCTCGCGCACCAGGGCGATCTTGAGGACTTCCGCGACATTGGAGACGGGAATGATCTTCAGGCCCGTTTTCACATTGTCCGGCACGTCCGCCAGGTCCTTCTCATTCTCCTGGGGGATGATCACGGTGGTGATCCCGGCCCGCAAAGCGGCGAGAAGCTTTTCCTTGAGGCCCCCGATGGGCAGGGCGCGGCCACGCAGCGTGACCTCGCCCGTCATCGCCACATCGCGGCGCACGGCAATGCCGGTGAGCACCGAGATGATGGAGGTCGCCATCGCCAGGCCGGCCGAAGGGCCGTCCTTGGGGGTGGCGCCTTCGGGGACATGGACATGGATGTCCACCTTGTCGAAGGTCGGCGGCTTGATGCCGAAGGTGGTCGCCTTGGAACGGACATAGGACCGCGCCGCGTCGATGGATTCCTTCATCACGTCGCCCAGCTTGCCGGTGGCCTGGAAGCGGCCCTTGCCGGGCAGCATCACGGATTCGATGGTCAGCGTCTCGCCGCCCACTTCCGTCCAGGCCAGACCGGTGACGACACCGACCTGGTCCTCGCCCTCGATCTCGCCATAGCGGTATTTGCGGACACCGGCATAGCTTTCCAGGTTTTCCGGATTGACCTCGACCACCTTGGCCTTGGCCGACATGATCTGCTTGACCGCCTTGCGCGTCAGGTTGGCGATCTCGCGTTCCAGGTTGCGCACCCCCGCCTCACGGCTGTGATAGCGGATCAGGTCGCGCAGGCCCGCGTCGGTGATGGTCCATTCCTCGGGTTTGAGGCCGTGCGCCGCCATCTCCTTGGGGATCAGGTGCCGCTTGGCGATCTCGACCTTCTCATCCTCGGTGTAGCCGGGGATGCGGATGATCTCCATGCGGTCCATCAGCGGCTGCGGCATGCGCAAGCTGTTGGCCGTAGTGACGAACATCACGTCCGAAAGGTCGAAATCCACTTCCAGGTAATGATCATTGAAGGTGCTGTTCTGCTCGGGATCCAGCACTTCCAGCAAGGCCGAAGACGGATCGCCGCGATAATCGGCGCCCAGCTTGTCGATCTCGTCCAGCAGGAAGAGCGGATTGGAGGTCTTGGCCTTCTTCATCGACTGGATGATCTTGCCGGGCATGGAGCCGATATAGGTCCTGCGGTGGCCGCGAATTTCCGCCTCGTCCCGCATGCCGCCCAGCGACATGCGCACGAATTCGCGGCCCGTGGCCTTGGCGATGGACTTGCCCAGCGAGGTCTTGCCCACGCCCGGCGGTCCCACCAGGCACAGGATCGGACCTTTCATCTTGCCGACGCGGCTCTGCACTGCCAGATATTCCAGGATGCGTTCCTTGACCTTTTCCAGGCCAAAGTGATCGTCATGGAGCACAGCTTCGGCGACGGCGATGTCCTTCTTGACCTTGGACTTCTTGCCCCAAGGCAGCGACAGCATCCAGTCGAGGTAATTGCGCACCACCGTGGCTTCGGCGCTCATGGGTGACATGGAGCGCAGCTTCTTGACCTCGGCCATCGCCTTTTCGCGGGCTTCCTTCGACAGCTTGGTCTTGCGGATGCGGTCTTCCAGCTCGACCATCTCGTCGCGTCCTTCTTCGCCTTCGCCGAGCTCCTTCTGGATCGCCTTGAGCTGCTCGTTGAGATAATATTCGCGCTGGGTCTTTTCCATCTGGCGCTTGACCCGCGAACGGATCTTGCGCTCGACCTGCAGCACGCCGATCTCGGCCTCGATCAGCTGAAGAACTTTCTCCAACCGCTCGGTGGTCGAGAGGGTTTCCAGCAGCGCCTGGCGGTCGGAAATCTTGACCGACAGATGCGCCGCGACCGTATCGGCCAGCCGCGCCGGCTCCTCGATCTGTGCGACCGCCGCCAGCGTCTCGGACGGGATCTTCTTGTTGAGCTTGATATACTGCTCGAAGTTGGTCTTGACGGTGCGCAGCAAGGCCTCGGTCTCCCGCGCCGGCGGCGCGTCCTCGACGATCTTCTCGATATTGGCCTGGAAGAAATCGGTGCGGTCGGTGAAGCCGATGACGCGGGCGCGTCCCTTGCCTTCCACCAGCACGCGCACGGTCTGGTCCGGCAGCTTGAGCAGCTGCAAGACCGTCGCCAGGGTTCCGATGGTGTGCAGGCCCTCGGAATTGGGGTCATCCTCCGCCGCGACTTTCTGGGTCAGCAGCAGGATCTGCTTGTCTTCGTTCATGACTTCTTCGAGGGCGCGCACGGACTTTTCGCGGCCCACGAACAAAGGAACGATCATGTGGGGGAACACGACAATGTCGCGAAGCGGCAGAACCGGGGCGCTGTCGCTTTTCTTCACGTCTTCATTCTTGGTGGGGACTTCGTCCGCCATAACGTTGCTCCTGCCGGCCAGCCCGCCGGCTGATAAACTGTACCGTCCCTGTTGGGCCCGGTACCGATGAAAGAGCCGCCCATTACCGCCGCTTGGCGATCCCCCTTGGGGCCGACTCCGGATAAGTTAAAGTGGGGCGGTATTGGAAGGGTTTCAAGCCGGGGAAACTGCCTAGCGCCCCGAAGTTCCCGTCTGCGCACAAAAAGCCGCATGGAACCGGCGTTTTTCCGCAAAACGTGACCCGCAAGACGCTTTATGAAGCGGTCTGTTCCCGCGGCTGGCCCTTGTCCGAGTAAGTGTAAAGCGGCCGCGCCTTGCCATCCACCACATCGGCGGTGATCACCACTTCCTGCACCCCGTTGAGGGTGGGAAGCTCGAACATGGTTTCCAGCAGGATGCCTTCCAAGATGGAACGCAAACCGCGCGCGCCGGTGCGGCGCAGGATCGCCCGCTTGGCGATGGAGTGCAGCGCCTCTTCCTGGAAGCGCAGCTTGACGCCTTCCATCTCGAACATGCGCTGATACTGCTTGGCCAGCGCGTTCTTGGGGCGGGTGAGGATTTCGATCAGGGCGGTTTCCTGCAGGTCGCCCAGGGTGGCGAGCACCGGCAGGCGGCCGATGAATTCCGGGATCAGGCCGAATTTCAGCAGGTCTTCCGGTTCGATTTCGCGCAGGATCTCGCCCGTGCCGCGTTCGTCCGGCGCTTTCACATTCGCGCCGAAGCCCATCGAGGAACCGTGCGTGCGCTGGGAGATGATCTTCTCCAGGCCGGCGAAGGCGCCGCCGACGATGAACAGGATGTTGGTGGTGTCGACCTGCAGGAATTCCTGCTGCGGATGCTTGCGGCCGCCCTGCGGCGGCACCGAGGCGACGGTGCCTTCCATGATCTTGAGCAGCGCCTGCTGCACGCCCTCGCCCGAGACATCGCGGGTGATCGACGGGTTGTCGGACTTGC
>CAIOFO010000022.1 GCA_903857685.1 uncultured Alphaproteobacteria bacterium | reverse complement strand
GTCCTGGCGCATCTCCCGGACGAGGCGCTGATAGGACAATTGTCGCAGGTGAACCTGTTTTGCCGCGTAGACCCGCAGCAAAAGCATCGCATCCTGTTGGCGCTGAAGCGGCTTGGTCATGTCGTCGGCTTCATGGGCGATGGCATCAACGACGCTCCGGCGCTCCACGCCGCCGATGTCGGAATATCGGTTGATGGTGCCGCCGATGTCGCGCGCGCGGCAGCCGATCTGATCCTGCTCGAACACGATCTTGCAGTGGTGCGCGACGCCGTGATCGAGGGGCGCGGCGCTGTCCGGAACGTGTCCAAATACGTCCTGATGGGTTCAAGCTCGAATTTCGGCAACATGTTCAGCATGGCTGGCGCGGCTCTGTTCCTGCCTTTTCTGCCGATGCTGCCGATTCAGATATTGCTGAACAACCTGCTCTACGACGTATCGGAAATCGCAATTCCGTTCGATCGGGTCGATCCGGAGGCGACGGACCGGCCGGTGAAGTGGGATATCAGGCTCATCGAGCGCTTCATGCTGGTGTTCGGACCGGTCAGCTCGGTCTTTGATTTCCTGACTTTTTACGCCTTGCTTCATCTTTTTGATGCCGGCGCGGCGCTTTTTCAGACGGGCTGGTTCATCGAGTCCATTACGACGCAGGTCCTGGTGGTCTTCGCGATCCGCACGCGGCGGCGATTTTTCCGGAGCAAGCCGCACAAATTCCTCGTCGCGATGGCTCTTGGCGCCGTCGCTGTAGCGCTTATCCTGCCTCTGTCCCCGGTCGGCAGTTGGTTTGGTTTCGTGGCGCCACCCTTGCTGTTCTTCGTCTTTCTGGTTGGTGCGACAGCGGCATATCTGGCGCTTGTGGAAATCGCCAAGGGTATCTTCTACCGCTTCAATGACGGACGCTGACAGCCGCGCGCAATGCAGACGGCGTCCGTGAACGGCCGCGCAGCAATCGGCGCAGGCGGATTTATCGGCCGCCGCGATCAGCCGTTTTCGACGATGCGCCGCCGGGCGCCCAGGGGCCGGCCGTCACCTTGCCTTGCGTGTTCGCCAGGGGGCCGAGCGCTTTAAGTGTGGCGGCGGCATAAACAGCATTGAGGTCGGCATCTGCGGGCGCATCGATGTGGCCGCCGGGACCCTGAAAGCAGGTGAAATCCGCACGGTTGATCCAGCTGGAGGGGCCGCAAAGCCTCTTGTTTGCCGTCAGCGCGGCATCATGCACGATGTTGATCTCACGCTCATAGTCAGGATCGCCCTGCTTGTAGCCGCCAAAATTGCCCAGATCGCCGCTTGCCGCGAAAACGGCAGTCACGCCCGGCAATGCCGCGATCTTGTCGGCATCCTTCAGGCCGTCCAGCGTTTCGATCATCAAAGTGAGAACCAGATTTTTATTGATCGTCTGACGATAACCACCAGGCACATTGGCGTAAGCCCGTGTCATTTCGCCCTGGCTGCGTTCGCCCATGGGAGGATAAAAGGCCCATTTGATGGCTTCCTTTGCTTCCGCGACCGAACGGACGGTCGGAATTTCCAGCCATAGCGCACCAAGATCCAGCGCATGCTGTTCATCGAACTCGTTGGCGTTTGCAATGCGGACCCCCGGAACAGCCTTGGCGTAGGGGCAGGCGCTCCACATTTTCTGCACCGAGTCCCAGGTGCCGGCGCTGTGCTGCATTTCCGTCCAGATGAAATCGACCCCGGAATTTGCCGCCGCGCAATAGTGCGCGGGGGTGTCATTTCCATCTATCGTGACGCTGGTGACCTTGCCGCCCTGCATCATCTTGACCATGACGGGGTTCCAGAGCGGCGTGCCGGGCGGGGCATCGTAACGATTGCCGCGCTTCCATTTCTTCATGTCGAAGGGGCCCTGATTGACCGCCCCGGGAGGAGCCACCTGCCTGGCATGGCTGTTGACGCCCGCCTTGGCCGCCAGAGGAAAAGCGCCCGGATCCGCCACGCCGTCACCCTGGGCGAATGCGCCACAAGTGCTTGCCAAAAAAGCTGCGCCAAACGCAATATAAAGAGCCTTGGATTTCAAGCATTCCTCCCAGTTTTTAACGGCAGGCCTTGTTGGCCTTTATTGGCGGGTCCGTGATGCCGTGAACGATCCCGCCCCGATGCTTTATCACTATTTTTCCGCGGAATCGATGTGCATCCCGGCCGATGAGGCTGAATTACCCAAATTGGGTAGTCAAGGCTGGCGACGAAGCAGCGAGGGAATCGAGCCGTTTTTTGGGCGGGCGGCGGCCCGCGTCGTTTCACCGTGACCCGAAGCGGTTTGCGGCCCGTATGTGCCCACAGGCATGACTGTCGGTCTGAGGGGAACAACCTGCCGATGAGATTGTTACCCATCCTGAGAGCTTAGGCGCGTGAGCATCCCCATGAACAAGATAATTGAAGATCAGCTGGATCCCAAAGCCAAAGGCGTGATATCGCCCGCGGCAGACTATGACCGCAATCGCGGCGGCATTTATGGTGGTTTGCCGCAGGCGCGGCAGGCTTCAGACGCCGAGCGCGAAGAATCGGCGGAAAAAACGGCCGAGGCTGATTTCGACCGAAACCGTAGCGGCATTTATGGCGGCTTGCCGAAGGCGCGGCTGGATTTGGAGCCAGCAAACGAGGAAGCGGTTGAGGGAAGCACCAAGGCCGATATTCCGACCGTATAGTGACTGGGATCGTACCCACCCACGCCGTTCAATAGCTGGCCGTGCTGGCGATGCCACGGCGGACGGAAAGCTAAACTTCCAAAACAACGCGTCAGTTCGCAGAGGC
>CAIOFO010000021.1 GCA_903857685.1 uncultured Alphaproteobacteria bacterium | reverse complement strand
GCTTTCTCCCGTATCGATCTGGATGCCGCCCAGATTTTCCACCAGCGCCGGATCGAAATCGATGTGCTTATGGGGCGGGGGCAATTCGCCCGCGATCACCACGTCCGACGGCTCGCCGCCGCACCACTCCAGAATCAGCCTGGTGCAAAGCTCCAGGCCCGGCAGCACCGATTGCGGATCGACGCCGCGCTCGAAGCGATAGCGCGCGTCGGAGATGATGCCCAGCTTGCGGCCCGCACGCGCCACGCGCACCGGATCGAACCAGGCGGATTCGATGAATACGCTTTTTGTTTCCAGGGAACAGCCGGTATCCTCGCCGCCCATGATGCCGGCAATGCCGCGCGCGAAAGAGTCGTCGGCAATCACCACCGTGTCCCTGTCCAGCACATAGGTCTTGCCGTCCAGCGCCAGCAGCTGCTCATGATCGTTGGCCATGCGGGCATGCAGATTGCCCGACAGCTTGTCGGCGTCGAACACATGCAGCGGGCGGCCGCGATCCTGGGCGATCAAATTGGTGGCGTCCACCAGCGCCGAGATGGATTTCATCCCCACCGCCTTGAAGCGCTCCTGCAACCATTTGGGCGCGGGGCCGTTTTTCACGCCGCGGATCAGCCGCCCGGAAAAGACCGGGCAGGCATCCTTGTTCTCCGGCGAGAAATCCAGGGTGATTTTCCTGGGAGAAGGAAATTTGCCCGCCACCGGCGACACCTTTTCCGTCTTCAGCTTGCCAAGCCCGGCGGCAGCCAGGTCGCGGGCAATGCCCCAGACCGATGCCGCGTCACCCCGATTGGGGGTGATGGAAACGTCAATCACCGGATCGGCGGACAAGAGGCCGGACTCCGCCAGCGCCCCGGCCGCGGCAGAACCGACAACGGCGCCGCCGGAAAGCTCGATGATGCCGTCATGATCCTCGCCCAGCAGCAATTCGCGGGCCGAACACATCATGCCGCGCGATTCGACGCCGCGAATGGTGCCGATCTTCAGTGCCTCGCCGCTCGCCGGAATCACGGTGCCCGGCCGCGCCAGCACCACCTTGATTCCGGCCCGGGCATTGGGCGCGCCGCAAACGATCTGCAAGGAGCTGCCATCGCCGGCACTGACGGAGCAAAGCCTGAGCTTGTCGGCATTGGGATGCTTTTCGGCGGTGACGATTTCGCCGACAATGAAATCCTTCAGCGCCGCGCCAGCGTCCGTGATGCTTTCCACTTCCAGACCGATGGACGTCAGCTTGTCGGCGACCTGTTCCGCCGTGGCATCGGTGTCGAGATGGTCCTTCAACCAGGAGAGGGTGAATTTCATTTGCTCAACCCCCCATCAAGCGTGGGAATGTCGAGGGCGGCAAAGCCATAATGTTTCAGCCAGCGCAGGTCGGATTCAAAGAAGCTGCGAATATCGGGAATGGCGTATTTCAGCATCGCCATGCGGTCCAGGCCGAAGCCGAAGGCAAAGCCCTGATAGCGCGCCGGATCAATGCCGCAATTGGCCAGCACGCGTGGATGCACCATGCCGCTGCCGCCCAGCTCCAGCCAGTCATCGCCCTGGCCGAACTTGATCTGGCCGGGAACGCTGCGGTCGCAGCGCATGTCCCATTCCAGCGACGGCTCGGTGAAGGGAAAGAAACTCGGCCGCGCCCGCAGTTCGATCTTGTCGATCTCGAAAAACGCCTTGCAGAATTCCTCCACCGTCCATTTCAGGTGGCCCAGGTGAATGCCTTCATCCACCACCAGCGCCTCGACCTGGTGGAACATCGGCGAATGGGTGGCGTCGGAATCCACCCGGTAAGCGCGGCCCGGCGAAATGACGCGGATCGGCGGTTTTTGATTCAGCATGGTGCGCACCTGCACCGGCGAGGTGTGGGTGCGCAGAACGTGTGACGTGCCGTCCGCCTGCGCCGCGACGTAGAAAGTGTCCTGCATCTGGCGGGCAGGATGGTCGGGCGGAACATTCAGCTTGGTGAAATTGTAATCGTCGAATTCGACATCCGGCCCTTCGGCCACGGCAAAGCCCAGATCGGCGAAGATGGCGGTGATCTCTTCCAGCACCTGGGAAATGGGATGCACGCTGCCTTTGCCTTCCGCGCGCGGCGGCAAGGTGACATCGATCTTTTCCGACGCCAGCCGCGCTTCCAGCGCCGCATCGCCCAGGCTGGATTTGCGCGCCGCGATCGCCTCGGTCACCGCATCGCGCAGGCCGTTCAGCAGGGGCCCTTGCGTCTTGCGCTCCTCCGGGCTCATGGCGCCCAGGGTCTTCATCAGCTCGCTGATCGAGCCTTTCTTGCCCAGCGCCGCCACGCGCACGGCTTCCAGCGCGGCTTCATCGCCGACGGCGGAAACCTGCGCAAGAATGTCCGATTGCAGTGAGGAGATATCGCTCAATCAAAACCTCGAAAGAAGACCCGGGGGTTTTGACGCCCCCGATTCGCTCCGATGGAGTTTGTGATTAAGCCTTAGACGCCTGATCCACCAGAGCCTTGAACGCAACAGGCTCGTGAATGGCGAGGTCCGAGAGCACCTTGCGGTCAATCTCGATACCGGCGCCCGCGAGCCCGCTGATAAATCGGCTGTAGGTCAGGCCATGCTCGCGCACGGCGGCGTTGATGCGCTGGATCCACAAGGCGCGGAAATTGCGCTTGCGCTCCTTGCGGCCGATGTAATTGTGCTGCAGCGACTTGTCGACCGCGGCATTGGCCGTGGTGATGTTGTTCTTGCGGCGGCCGCGAAAACCCTTGGCGGCTTTCAGGACCTTGGCCCGGCGGGCATGGCTGGGTACGGAACGGGGGCTGCGTGACATGGCTGTTCTCCCTTAGCCGTACGGCATCCAGCGCTTGACGCGCTGGGTTTCGGATTCGGAAAGAACCGCGGTGCCGCGCAGGTCGCGGGTGCGGGCGGGCGAATTGTTGATCAACCGGTGGCGCTTGCCGACCTGGTGGGTCTTGATCTTCCCATTCGCAGTTAATTTGAAGCGCTTTTTAGCGCCCGACTTGGTCTTCATCTTGGGCATTTCGCTCTCCTCTGGAGCCCAGGGGGGCTCATGGCTTTCGTGGGTCGCCTCGGCATGCCCAGCCGGGCGGCCCGAAAGAGGGCGCGTTTAAGAGGAATATGGCGCCGAAATCAAGCCGGTCATCGGCCGGAGGTGCCTTCGCCATCCTTGGGCCTGGGGCTGGCGCTGCCGGTAACGCCGAAGTCCTGGGATTTTCTGCCCCCCTCCGCCGCGTCAAAACCTTCGGCGGCCAGGCCGCGCTTCAAAAGCTCACGTACCGCTGCGGCCCGGCTGGGCATGCGGCGTTGAAAACGCCAGCTGTCCAACGCCTCAAGCTCTTCCGGCGTCAGCATAATCTGCAATCGCTCACCCCGCGTCAGATCGTTCATGAGCCGCCTCCACGTTTGGTACGAAATGGCACAAAATACTCAACTTACTCATTATACTTCAATTGCTACAAACATGTCCAACCCATCAAGAACGGGAAAGGCAGCTCAGCAGTTCCCTGCGGCATTGACACCGACGCCTTATAGACCGGCAAATACTCACTCAACTTATTGAAAATAAACAATAATTCCAATTGCTCGACACCCGGAATATTGCCATCCTGACGTTGAGGGGGTGCAGGAGACGGCACCATGGCATCGCAAATTTTCCCTTCCCGTGACGAAACGGAAAAGGCCCCCACTGACATGAGCAAAGATCTGGTTGCCGAGGCCAATCATCGCGCCGCCAACAGCTTGGCTCTGTTGGGCGGCCTTGTGCGGATGCAGGCGCGCGCCATCGGGAAAAATTCCCAGTCCTACAGCAATGCCGAAATCCGCATGGTGCTCGACGGCATCGCCGCGCGCATCGCCACCATCGGCCAGCTGCATCGCCTGCTGGCCGCCATTCCCGCCGAAGGCACCATTGCCCTGAATGAGCATCTGCGCGAAGTCTGCGCCAATCTCATCACCGCTTTTTCATCCGAGCAGCAGCCGATTCACATCGCTTATAGCGGCGCCGATTGCCTGGTGCTGACACGGCATGTTCAGCCGCTGACATTGATCGTCTGCGAAATCCTCACCAATGCGATGAAATACGCCCATCCCGCGGGTGTCCTGGTCCAGATGCTGGTGGGCTGTGAATCCAAAGCCGACGGCACGCTATTGGTGTCCATCAGTGATGACGGCGTCGGACTGCCCGACGGGTTCGATCCGAAGACCGGCGGCGGCATCGGCTTCCAGATCATCCGGGCCCTGACGTCGGAAATCGGCGCCACATTGGAAGTCCGTTCCGACACGCTGGGCGTCACCTTCCGGCTGGCGGTGCCGCAGGCGCTGGTCGCCAATGCGCGGACTGCTTAAAGCCGCGCTTCCAAAAAAAGCATCCTGAAGATCGCCATTATCCGTTATCAGTTTGGCAATTGAGCGGGCGCGGACGATGTGGAAAAACAGGCTGGAGCAATTTGCGCAAACTCTGTCGCTATGGCTGTTCTGGCCCAGCATGGCCTTGATCACCTGGGGCGAGCTTTCGCCCCATCCACCCGATCTGAGCGGGGTGCTGATGTGGGACAAGGCCCAGCATTTTGTCGCCTATTTCGGGCTGGGCGGCATGGCGACCCTGGCGCTGGGCGTCCGGCCAAAGCTGGCCTGGACGATCCTGGGCATCATCCTGTTCAGCGGCGCCCTGGAAATACTTCAGGGCTATACCGGCCGCGACCCGGATATTTTCGATTTCATCGCCAACAGCATCGGCGCCTTTGCCGGGCTGGCCGCCGGCATGCTGTTTCTCTGGCTCCTGGGTTCTCTTGTTGCCGCTCCCCGCACAGATTAGCTTCGGACCGCATTTTGAACGGATAGGACTGGCATGTTTGAGGAATTCAAGAAATTTGCCGTGCGGGGCAATGTCATGGACCTGGCGGTGGGCGTCATCATCGGCGCATCCTTTACCGGCATCGTCACCTCGCTGGTCAACGACATCATCATGCCGCCCATTGGCCTGGCGCTGGGCGGGGTGGATTTTTCCAATTTTTTCGTGGTGCTCAAGGGTGACCGGGCCGTGGACACGCTGGCCGCCGCCAAGGCCGCCAAGGATGTGACCATCAATTACGGCCTGTTCGTCAATGCCATCATCAATTTCCTGATCGTCGCGTTTGTCCTGTTCCTGCTGATCCGCCAGTTGAACAAGCTGGTGGCGCCCAAGCCCGTGGAAATCGCCCCGCCGCTGCCGCCGGAAGATGTATTGCTGCTGCGCGAAATTCGCGATTCCCTGAAGGCGCGGGGATGAAGAAGGCGGCGGCGCTCGCCTTTCTCCTGTTGGCTGCCGCCCCGGTCCGTGCGGACGATGCCATGACGACTGCCGCCAATGCCTTTTATGCCGCGGCAAAGCCCAGCATGGGTGCGGGCATACCCGGCGCCGCGGCGCGTGCGCGGCTGCAATCGGTCCTGTCGCCGGCCCTGAACAAGCTGCTGGGCGATGCCGCGTCCGCCGAGGCGCGCTTCAAAGCCAAGAACAAGGATTCACCGCCGCTGATCGAGGGCGATATTTTTTCATCCCTGTTTGAAGGCCCCGCCGCCGTCACGGTCGGCGTCTGCCGCGGCGACGACAGGATTGCCCATTGCGGCGTAACGCTGACGCATCAGGATCCCGGCCAGAAAGCCGTGACCTGGGTTGACACGCTGAAGCTGGTCAACAGCGGCGGCTGGAAAATCGACGATGTCGCCTATGACGCTAATTTCGCTTTCGGAAATTCCGGCACCCTGAGCGATATGCTGGCCATAACGCTGCACGAGGCGCAGTAACTTTTCGCCGCCGCCGAATTGATCCTGCGAAAGGAATTTCCCATGACTGAAGACCGCAAACTCTCCCGCGAACAGCTGCACATCCTGAAGGAACACGGCACCGAGCGGCCCGGCTCCAGCCCGCTCAACCATGAAAAACGCGCCGGCGACTTCATGTGCGCCGGCTGCGGCGCCCAGCTTTTCGCTTCGGATACCAAATATGAAAGCGGTTCGGGCTGGCCCAGCTTCTATGAGGCCATGCCCGGCGCAGTGCAAACCACCACCGACACCAGCCATGGCATGACCCGCACCGAATTTCATTGCGCCAAATGCGGCGGCCATCTCGGCCATATCTTTGATGACGGGCCGCAGCCCACCGGCCTGCGTTATTGCACCAACGGCGCCGCTCTGGACTTCATACCGGCTGACAAGAAGC
>CAIOFO010000020.1 GCA_903857685.1 uncultured Alphaproteobacteria bacterium | reverse complement strand
CCGTTTTCACCTGAATATTTTGCCATAACCGGCTGATCCGAAAAGGACTTTCATGGCTCGCGTGACCGTCGAAGATTGCGTCGACAAGATCCCCAACCGCTTTGATCGAGTATTGGCTGCCGGTTTCCGCGCCCGCCAGCTGTCCGGCGGGGCCGAACCCCTGCTGGAGCGCGACCGCGACAAGAACCCGGTTGTGGCCCTGCGCGAGATCGCGGCCAAGGCGCTCAAGCCCGACGAGGTCAAGGAAGAGTATATCCGCTCGCTGCAGAAGCATGCCGAAGTGGACGAGCCCGAAGAAGCCCGCCCCGAGGCCGACGACCGCGAGGATCCCTCGCATCGCCAGGTCACCGAGGAGGAACTGCTCCGCGCCCTGACCACCGAGGCGCAGCGCCGCGCCGAGCCGCAGCCTGAGCCTGAAGCGGACTATGAAGAGTAGGACCTAGGTCCAGTTTATTCCCGAAAAGCCCGGCCAAAAGCCGGGCTTTTTGCTGTGCCGCTCGTCCAAGCCGTCCGTACGCTGTCGCTACCGACCGTTCGCCGCGAAAAACGGTCCACTGGACCGTTTTTTAGACGCGGCTCACGGTTCTGATTTAGCCTTTTCATGCCTATATTTACCGGGATGAGCCCGCCCCCCCCCGTCACCTCGGCTGAAAAAGTCCCGGCCAAGACGCCGCCCGCGCCTGTCCCGGCCAGGGGACGCCGCCGCCTGATGCGCCAGACGGATTTGGTGGACCGGGTCCAGGCTTACGACCCCGCCGCCGATGAGGCCCTGCTCAACAAGGCCTATGTCTACGCCATGACCGCTCACGGCAAGCAGTTCCGCGCGTCCGGCGATCCCTATTTCGCCCATCCGCTGGAAGTCGCCGCCATCCTCACCGAGCTCAAGCTCGACGTGCCCACCATCGTCACCGCGCTGCTGCACGACACCATCGAGGACACGCTGGTCACCTATGAAGACGTGCAGAAGAATTTCGGCGACGAGATCGCCGGCCTGGTGGACGGCGTCACCAAGCTGTCCCAGCTCGAAGTCTTCTCCGAGCGCACCAAGCAGGCGGAGAATTTCCGCAAGCTGATGCTGGCGATCACCGGCGATATCCGCGTGCTCCTGGTCAAGCTGGCCGACCGCCTCCACAACATGCGCACCTTGGGTTTCATCGACAAACCCGACAAGCGCCAGCGCATCGCCCGCGAGACGGTGGACATCTATGCTCCGCTGGCAGGCCGCATCGGCATGCAGAATATGCGCGAGGAGCTGGAAGACCTCGCCTTCGCGGAACTGGATCCCGAAGCGCGCAATTCCATCGTCACCCATTTCGCCCGTCTCGACATGGTGGGCGGCGACCGGGTGGGGCGCATCTCCGACCAGATCAAGCGCAAACTGGCCGAGCATGGCATGGAGGCCTGGGTCTATGGCCGCGGCAAGCGGCCTTTCTCCATCTGGCGCAAGCTGCAGACCAAGAAGCTCAATTTCGAGCAGCTCTCCGACATTTTCGGCTTCCGCGTCATCGTCAAGACGCCGGAGGATTGCTACCGCGCGCTGGGCATCATCCACACCAACTGGCAGATGGTGCCGGAGCGTTTCAAGGATTTCATCTCCACCCCCAAGACCAACGGCTACCGCTCCATCCACACCACGGTGATGGGCCCGGAAAAACAGCGCGTCGAAATCCAGATACGCACCCAGGACATGCACGACATCGCCGAGCGCGGCGTCGCCGCCCATTGGCGCTACCGCGAGCATGTTCCCGAGCAGGACGGCAAGGACAGCGTCGCCTATGGCTGGCTGCGCGACATGGTGGATCTGCTGGAACGCGGCGACAGCCCGGAAGAGGTGCTGGAGAATTCGCGCCTCTCCATGTACCAGGACCAGGTTTTCTGCTTCACCCCCAAGGGCAGCCTCATTTCCCTGCCGCGCGGCGCCACGCCGATCGATTTCGCCTATGCGGTGCACACCGATCTGGGCAACACCGCCGTTGGCGCCAAGGTCAATGGCGGCCATGTCCCGCTGCACACGCCGCTCGCCAATGGCGACCAGGTGGAAATCATCACCACCAAGGATTCCACCCCGTCGCCGCTCTGGGAACAATTCGTCGTCACCGGCCGCGCCCGCGCCGAAATCCGCCGCTATCTGCGTCATGCCCAGCGCGGCGAGCATGTCAGGTTCGGCCAGAAAATCCTGGAAAAAACCTTCGCCGACCAGGGCGCCGAGCTGACGGAAAAAGCCATCGGCGAGGTGGCCAAGAAACTGCGCCTCTCCAAGGCCGAGGACGTCTATGCCGATGTGGGCAGGGGCGCGCTGCGCGGCACCGAGGTGCTGCAGGCGGTGTTCCCCGAACTCAAGCGCGCCCGGGTCAAGAGCCAGGGCACGGCGCACCCGATCTCCATTCGCGGCCTCACCGAAGGCATTTCCTACAAGCTGGCGCAATGCTGCCATCCCCTGCCGGGCGACCGCATTGTCGGCCTGATGGCCCCAGGCGAGGGAGTGCTGGTCCACACCATTGACTGCGCCGAACTGGACAAGGCGCAAAGCATGGATGACTGGCTGGATGTGGGCTGGGGCCAGAACGCCGCCGACGGCCTGTCGGTGGCCCGCGTCCTGGTGCGGGTGAAGAATTCGCCCGGCAGCCTGGCGGCGGTGATGACGGTGATCGCCGCCAAT
>CAIOFO010000019.1 GCA_903857685.1 uncultured Alphaproteobacteria bacterium | reverse complement strand
ATTCCGGTGCACATGATTGAGACGATCATCAAGTTCGTGCGCTCCTCGCGCCAGATGCTGCATGAGATCGGCCGCGAGCCGACGCCGGAAGAACTGGCCGAACGCCTGGCCATGCCGCTGGAGAAAGTGCGCAAGGTCCTCAAGATCGCCAAGGAACCGATCAGCCTCGAGACGCCCATCGGCGACGAGGACGACTCCCATCTGGGCGATTTCATCCAGGACCCCAATGTGGTGCTGCCGATCGACGCCGCCATCCAGGCGAATTTGCGCGAAACCACCACCCGCGTGCTGGCGACGCTGACGCCGCGCGAGGAACGCGTGCTTCGCATGCGCTTCGGCATCGGCATGAACACCGATCATACGCTGGAAGAAGTCGGCCAGCAGTTCAGCGTCACCCGCGAGCGTATCCGCCAGATCGAAGCCAAGGCGCTGCGCAAGCTCAAGCATCCCAGCCGTTCCCGCAAACTCCGCAGCTTCCTCGACAACTAGAAGATCTCCATGGCCCGCCGCGACGACTCCAAATTCTCAACCCGGCTGGAAGATGCCGCCAAGGCCCGCGCCGAAATGCTGGCCAAGGCCAAGGCCCGCGCCGAAGCCGCCAAGGCGGCCGCCCCCGACCGCAGCAAGGAACGCCTGGCCGTGGCCGCCGCCCGCGACGAACGCCACAAGCTGCGCGCCGAGGAAAAACGCCTCGCCGCCATCGAGGCGGAAAAGAACAAGGTTGCCCTCGAAGCCGCCCGCAAGAAGGCCGAGGAAGAAGCGAAGATCGCCGCCGCCAGGGCCGCCGAGGAAGCCAAGCTGAAGAAAGCCCAAGCCGAAGCCGACCAGAAGGCCGCCCGCGATGCCAAGTACGCGGCGCGCAAGGAACGCGGAAAAAAGAAGCGTTAGGCGCTCAAGCCAACGCCGCCAGCAGAATCATGATCAGCCCGGCAATGGACGCGCCCCAGGTCACGGTGCGCAGCACCGGTATTCCGGCGGCATAGACCGGCACATAAATCAGCCGCGCCCAGAAATAGATTTGCGTGCCCAGCGCCGAGACAGTGTTATTCCGGCCCGTCACCGTGACCACCAGCACTGCAACCGCGAAATAGACAAAGGTCTCGCGGAAATTGCCGAAGGCGCGCTGAAACCGGCCGGTCAACAGGCTCACCGGCGGCGGCGGCAGGTCGCGTGGGCTGATATTGTAGGCCAGGCCCTGGTCCTTGGTCGCCATCGCCGTGGCGATGATGAGCTGGGCCAGGCCCAGCACCACGCTCCAGCACAGCATCTGAATATCCGTTGAACCGGTGAAGATGTTCATGACGTCCTCCCTGTTGTTGGTGTTGATATCTTACCACCCGCTATCGCGCTTGTACGCTGACGCTACAAACCACTACGCGCGGTTACGCTGTCGCTAACCGTAATTGAAGCTCACCGATATGCGGGGCGTCTTGGCGGCGTTGGCCTCAACCCCATGGCGCAGCCAGCTTTCCCACAACAGCAGCAGGCCCGGCCTGGGCTGCACATCCACAAAGGCGCGGTTTTGCCGCTGCGCATTCTTCTTTTTCACCGGCGCCGCCATCATCAGCCCCAGCCGCGGGTCTTCAAAGCGGATGGCGCCCGACCCCGGCGGAACTGTCACATAATAAGTGCCGCTGATCACCGAATGGGGATGGATATGCGGCGCATGAATGGCGCCTTTCTTCATCACGTTGATCCACAGGCTGTCCAGCGTCAGCTTGCGCCCTCCCAGCTCGAACTCGGACTTGCGCGCGAATGCCGCCACATGTTTGGCGATGGCGCGTTCCAGCTCGGCAATGATCGAAGCCCGCTGCGTCAGGTCGTTCAGCGAGGCATAAGAGGTATAGCCGCCATAGCTATGCTCACGGGCCCAGCGCTGCCCGGCCTTGTCCTCGGCGGCAATGGCAAGGCAGGTTTCCGCCAGCCCGCGCGGCGCTGAAATCCGGGCGCTGTACAGCCAGGTGGGGAAAAGACTCTCAAATCCGGCCATCGGGCGGGCGCCTCGCAGTTACGCTTATTTGACCAATTGGAAGTCATTATCGCGCGCTGTCAAAGGGGAATATTCATGCGCGCCGCTCTTGTTTCCGCCTTCATCATCCTGGGATTGGGTCTTTCCGGCTGCGTCGCCTACGACGTCGCTTCCACGGCGGTTGACGTCACCAGCTCGGTGGTCGGCACTGCCGCCGATGTTGCCGGCGATGTGATCAGCGCCCCCTTCGGCTCCAGCGACTCGAAAAAGTCCAAGGACTAGAAGCTGTCCTTGCGCTTTCGGATTTCGCCGAACACGGCGACATCGCCGGCCTTCTCCATCCCCAGATTCTTTCGGATCTCCGCCTCACCCACCCGCAGGAACGGATTGGTGGCTTTCTCCAGCCCCATGCTGGACGCCATGGTGGTGCCGCCCTTGGCCCGCAGGGCACGGACTTCGCCCATTCGCGCAACAAGCGCGCTGTTGCCCGGCTCGAGCGTGCACGCAAAGCGGCCGTTATTCTCGGTATATTCATGGCCGCAATAGATTTTCGTGGCGTCGGGCAGGGCCATCAGTTTTGAAAGGCTGGCCCACATCATGGCGGCATCGCCTTCGAACAGCCGCCCGCAGCCCATGGCGAACAGCGTATCGCCGGTAAAGGCGCATCCCTCCATCACAAAGGCGATCGCCCCGCGCGTATGGGCCGGCACTTCCAGAATATCCACTTTCAGGCCGCCGAACGCCCAGCCCGATTTCTCATCCACCCCGATATCAAGGCCCGGAATGCGGCTCGCGTCTTTTGCCGGCCCCACCACCTGGGCGCCGAATTCCTGGCGCAGCGCGATATTGCCGCCGGTATGGTCCAGGTGATGATGGGTGTTGAGAATATGGCTGAGGCGCCAGCCCTTTGCCGCCAGCGCCGCCTTGACCGGCCCCGGTTCAGACGGGTCCACCACCGCGCACAATTCCCCGATCCTGACCAGATAGGCGTAATTGTCGGTCAGGCAGCGGACAATTTCGATCTCCAGCGGCACTGGGAACTCCTTTTTGCCGGAGGACGCTAACAGCAGATGCGTTGAACGCAAACCGCCAGCGCGCTACGCATGTTTCATGCAGCTGGATGTTCGCGAGCTTGCCGAATTCTATGACAGCCATCTGGGGGCGGTGGCGCGGCGCATTCTGCTGCGGCAGCTGCGGCTGATCTGGCCGAATGTCGAAAATATGCGCCTGCTGGGCTTTGGCTATGCCACGCCGTTCCTGCGCCCCTTCCTGTTCGAGGCCGAACGCGGCGTGGCCGCCATGCCGGCGCATCTGGGCGTCATGGCTTGGCCCGAGAAAAAAAACCTCTCCACCCTGGTCGAGGAAGACGCCCTCCCGTTTGCCGATGCGTTTTTCGACCGGGTTCTGGTGGTGCATTGCGTCGAGGGAGCCGAGAGCCTGCGGCCGCTGCTGCGCCAGCTCTGGCGGGTGCTGGCGCCGGAAGGAAAGCTGCTGCTGGTGGCGCCCAACCGCGCCAGCCTCTGGGCCCAGGTGGATTGGTCGCCTTTCGGCCAGGGCCGGCCTTTCTCCCGCCGGGAACTGGAAGCGGTGCTGCGCGATGTGCTGTTCGTTCCCACCGCCTGGGACCGCGCTCTTTATGTGCCGCCATTCAATTCGCGGGCGCTGATCGGCACCGGCGCGGGCTGGGAGCGCTTGGGCCAGCGGTTCTTTCCCGCGCTGGGCGGCGTGCACCTGGTTGAGGCGACAAAATCGCTGTACGCCCCGGTGGGCGGGGCGCCCGCGCCCACGGGCGCGCGACCGGTGCAGCTCAATCCGCTTGGGTCGGAATAAGAGCGTCGGCCAGCAAAAGTGCGGCCTCGTGGGTTTGCGTCGGCCGCGCGACCAAAATCAAGCCTTTTTCAGCAGGAAGATTGCGCCCGGCGCCAGCAGGTTCGGCCCGCCCAGCCGCCCCGCCTTGAACGTGCCGGGACGCATTGCCCGCGTCTCGCCTTTTTCATTCAGCGCATGGGCTTCCACCACCGACGCATGGCACAGCCGCGTCAGGTCGAGAAAATCCGACAGGGTGCACAGATGGATGTTGGGGGTATCGAACCAGGAATAATCCAGGTTCCTGGTGCGCGGCATATGGCCGGTGGCGAGCAGGGCGAGGCGTACTTTCCAGTAGCCGAAATTGGGCAGCGACACCGCCGTGCGCCGTCCGATGCGCAAGAGATGCTCCAGCACCAGGCGCGGCCGTTCCGTCGCCTGGATGGTGTTGGACAGGATCACCGCATCAAAGGCGCCGCTGGGATATTCGCTGAGATCGGTGTCGGCATCGCCCTGCATCACCGAAAGTCCGCGCGCCACGCAGGCGTTGACATTCTGCTGCGACAATTCAATGCCGCGTCCATCCACGCCCTTGGTTCGCACCAGATGTTCCAGCAGGGCGCCGTCGCCGCAGCCGATATCCAGCACCCGCGTGCCGGGGCGGATCATCGCCGCGATGGCGGCCAGGTCGGGCCTCAGGCCCTGAAGCTGGGGCGCGCTCATGCGCCCGCCAGGGCATTGAGGAAGCCGCGCACCGTGCCGAACATTTCCGGCTCGTCCAGCAGGAAGGCATCATGGCCCTTGTCGGTCTTGATCTCGACAAAGCTGACATTGGCGGCCACGGCATTGAGGGCATGGGCGATGGATTTGCTCTCGGCGGTGGGAAACAGCCAGTCCGAGGTGAACGAGATAATGCAGAAGCGCGGCGCGTTGGCGCCGAAGGCGGCGGCGAGATGGCCGTCATGGTCCGCCGCCAGGTCGAAATAATCCATGGCGCGGGTGATGTAGAGATACGAATTGGCGTCGAAGCGGTCCACGAAACTGGCGCCCTGGTGATGCAGATAGGATTCGATCTGGAAATCCGGCGCGAACTTGAACGACAGGGCCTCGCGGTTCTGCAAGGTGCGGCCGAATTTGCGCTGCAGCGCCGCCTCGGACAGATAGGTGATGTGCGCCGCCATCCGCGCCACCGCCAGGCCCTTGGACGGCGTGGTGCCGCGCAGTTGATACTCGCCGCCCTGCCAGTCGGGATCGGCCATGATCGCCTGCCGTCCCACTTCGTGGAAGGCGATGTTCTGGGCGGAATGGCGCGCGGCACAGGCAATCGGCATCACCCCGCGCACCCGGCCCGGATAGGACGCCGCCCATTGCAGCGCCTGCATGCCGCCCATCGAGCCGCCAACCACCGCCAGCAATTTCGCAATCCCCAGCTGCTCGACCAGCATGGCCTGCGCCCGCACCATGTCGCGCACCGTCACCAGCGGAAAGGACAGGCCGTAGGGATCGCCCGTCGCCGGATCATTTTCCGCCGGCCCGGTGCTGCCCATGCAGCCGCCAACGACATTGGCGCAGATCACAAAGAAGCGGTCGGTATCAATCGGCTTGCCGGGTCCCACCATGATCGTCCACCAGCCCGGCTTGCCGGTGACGGGATTGTCCGAGGCCACGAACTGATCGCCGGTCAGGGCATGGCAGATCAGGACCGCGTTGCTTTTGTCGGCATTGAGGGCGCCATAGGTCATGTAGGCGATGGTGAAGTGCGAAAGGCTCCTGCCGCAGTCCAGCGCCAGCGGCCGGTCCGGTCCGAAATGCACGGCATGACCCACATCCGCGCCGGGCGCGGTGACGGGACGCAGGAATTTCGGCGCTTCGGACATGCGGTAAATCCTTGGGAAACCGTAGCTAAGGCGGCTCAGCCCCCCTGTCAACGAATGGCGGCTCTGCTTTGCATTTAACCAGTCCTGCCACTATCAATACCGGCCTTTTTGGAGCCGCCATGACGCTTGCCCCCAAGCCCGGCATTTCGGACATCTCGCCCTATGTCGGCGGTCGCGCCGGCGTGCCCGGCGTGGCGAAAATCTGGAAACTGTCCTCCAACGAAAGCCCGCTGGGACCCTCGCCCGGGGCGCTGGCGGCAATCGACCAGGCCAAGGACAGCCTGTCACTTTATCCGGAAGGCTCGGCCCAGTTGCTGCGCGACGCCATCGGCGAAGTCTGCGGCCTGCCCGCCGACCGCATCGTGGCGTCGGGCGACGGCTCGGACGCGCTTCTCACCATGCTGGCCAATGCCTATGTGCAGCCGGGCGACGAGGTGATTTTTTCCGAGCATGCTTTTCTGGTCTACAAGATCGCCACCCTGGCCAATAGCGGCCATCCGGTGATCGTTCCGGAAAAAACCACCAACAGCGCCATCAAGGTTGATGTGGAGGCGATGCTGAAGGCGGTGACGCCAAAAACGCGCATGCTTTATATCGCCAATCCCAACAACCCCACCGGCTCCTACCTGACCAAGGACGAGCTGCGCCGCCTGCATGCCGGGCTTCCGGACAATGTCCTGCTGGTGATTGACGCGGCCTATAGCGAGTATGTGCGGGCGGATGACTATGAAGACGGCGCCGCGCTGGTCTTGCAACATGACAATGTGGTGATGACGCGCACCTTCTCCAAGATCCACGGTTTGGCGGGGCTGCGCATCGGCTGGATGTATGCGCCTGCCGCCGTGTGCGATGCCATCAACCGTATCCGGGGGCCGTTCAATACCGCGCTGATGCAGCAGCTTGCCGGCGCCGCGGCGATACGCGACCAGGCGCATCTGGAAGATGCGGTGGCCTATAATCAAAAATGGCGCGAATTCCTCACCCGGGAAATCCGCGGGCTCGGCCTTCGGGTGGATGACAGTGCGGCGAATTTTGTGCTGATCCATTTCAAGCCCGGCGAAAAAAGCGCCGCCAACGCCGACAAGTTTCTCGGCAGCAAGGGCCTGATCCTGCGCGGCGTCGCCAATTACGGCCTGCCGGATGCCCTGCGCCTCACCGTCGGGCCAAACGAGGCCAATACTCTGGTGGTGGCGGCGCTGAGGGAATTCATGGGCCGATGATGTTCAACAAAGTCACCCTGATCGGTCTCGGCCTGATCGGCTCCTCGCTGGGCCATGCGATAAAGCGCGGCAAGTTGGCCGGGAGCGTTATCGGGTTCGACGCCGATGGCGATGTGCGCGCCCGCGCCGGGGGGCTGGGCTTTACCGATGCCATCGCCGCCACTGTGGAAGCGGCGGTTGCGGACGCCGACCTGGTGATCCTCTGCACCCCGGTGGGCGCTTACAAGTCCGTGGCGCGGGCCATCGCACCGCATCTGAAAGCGGGCGCCATCCTCTCCGATGTCGGTTCGGTCAAGGGCGCGGTGGTGCGCGATGTCGGCCCCCTGGTTCCGGCAGGCGTGCATTTCATTCCCGCCCACCCCATCGCCGGCACCGAATTTTCCGGGCCGGAAGCGGGCTTTGCAAGCCTGTTCGACGGGCGCTGGACCATCCTGACGCCGCTGCCGGGCGCGGACGAAAAAGCCGTCAGCGCCTTGAAGAAATTCTGGGAAGGCTGCGGCGCCCAGGTCGAGACCATGGAAGTCGCGCATCATGACCTGGTGCTGGCCATGACCAGCCATGTGCCGCATCTGATCGCCTACAATATTGTCGGCACCGCCCATGACCTGGAAGCGGTGACCGAAGGCGAGGTGATCAAGTTCTCCGCCGGCGGCTTTCGCGATTTCACCCGCATCGCCGCCTCCGATCCGGTGATGTGGCGCGATGTCTTTCTCAACAACCGCGAAGCGGTGCTGGAAGTGCTGGGACGCTTCAATGAGGATTTGAGCCGGTTGCAGCGCTGGGTGCGCGACGGCAACGGTTCGGCCTTGTTCGATCTATTCACCCAGACCCGCGCCATCCGCCGCGGCATCGTCGATACCGGCCAGGATAGCGCCGCGCCGAATTTCGGCCGCGACAAGAAAGATCAGTAAAACGGATCCAATACGCCACGCAGGTCATTGCCGCTGTCGCTGAAGGCATTGGCGGTGAGGTTGAAGCCGCTGGAGGCAATCGCCACCGGCCCGATCGCCACCTGGCCGCCTTTGCCCCGCCAATCCGCCGATGCCGCTGCCCAGGACGCGTGCCCAGCCAGCAGCGGCGCAAAGGCTTGTCCTTGCGTCAGGGTGGCATACAGTTTCAGGCTCTTGATGTGGTCGCCGAACAGGCCGGCGATGCTGCCGCTGGTCTTGATGTCGTCGCCGCTGGCCATCAGGTCCAGGGCATTGGCCTTGGGATCGCGGCGCAGATGCAGCTGGGTTCGCGCCGCGGTGAAGGGGGTGCCGTCACCAGCGCTGCCGGCTGCCGCAACCGTATCGAGATCGAAACGCAGAAGGCCGCGCCCGTCGGTGATGGCGCTGGCCCTGAGCGAGCCGGGAAGGAACTTCAACTGATGGTTTTTGCCGCCGCCATCGGTCCAGCTGAGCGTCTGGTGGCCCGCCGCTTCATAGATATCCTGGGCGCGGCCATAGGTGAGCCGATGCAGGGCGAAATTCTCGGTTGTCCAGCGGAAGGGGCCATGCGCCCCCTGGCCTTCGACCACAAAGCCGGTGAACACAACATCGATGTTGAAGGGAAAGCCGGAAATGGTCTTGCCGGCATACGACACGGTGATGCCGGGCAATGCTTCATGGCCGTTCAGGTCGGTCAGCTTGTTGTCGAGGACCTTGGCCATGGCCCACCAATGCGCCATCGCCCAGCCCGCCAGGGCGAAAAACATCGCCAGCGGCGCGAACAGCCAGAATCGGGAGGAAAAGCTCAACCGCACTTGGAATAGCCGCAGGACAGGCAGGAATCGCAGCCTTCAATATGCACAAAACTGGCCTCGCCGCAGCGGGGGCAGAAATGCGCAGGCGCCCCCTCCCGCGGCATTGCAGCCGGCGCGGGTGCCGGCGCCCGCAGTCCCATGAACCCGATCTCGATCATGTGGCGCTCGATCACCTCGCCGATGGCCGCCAGCAGCGAGGGCACATAACGGCCGCCCATCCATTGGCCGCCGCGCGGATCGAAGATCGCCTTGAGTTCATCCACCACAAAAGAGACATCGCCGCCGCGCCGGAACACCGCCGAGATCATGCGGGTCAGCGCCAGGGCCCAGGCATAGGCTTCCATGTTCTTGGAATTGATGAAAACCTCGAAGGGGCGGCGCCGGCCGTCCTTCTCGATATCATTGATGGTGATGTAGAAGGCGTGATCGCTTTCCAGCCATTTGATCTTGTAGGTGCGGCCCAGCAGCGCATCGGGCCGGTCCAGCGGCTTTGTCATGTACACCACATCGCCGCGCTGCTCGCGGGGCAGCGGCAGCGGCAAGGGCAATTCCGGTTCATCCGTGGCGGCAATGGCGGCTTCGGCGGGCATCGCGTCTTTCGGCTCTTCGAACTCGGGCGCGGCGGACAGCACCGATCCCGTCACCGCGTTGGGGCGATAGGTGGTGCAGCCCTTGCAGCCCTGTTCGTAGGCGGCGCGATAGATATTTTCGAATTCGGCAAAGGATATCGCCGCCGGGACATTGATGGTCTTGGAAATCGCCGAATCGATAAAGGGCTGGGCGGCGGCCTGCACCGCCAGGTGATCGGCGGGCGTCAGCGTCTGGGCGGTGACGAAATAATCCGGCAGGGGCGCGCCGGCGCCGAAGCGGACGCGGAATTTGCGCAAGGCGTAATCTTCAACAATCTCTTCGCTCTTGCTGCCGTCGGGCTGCAGCACCTTGCGGTTGTAGCTGAGGGCAAAGACAGGCTCGACGCCGCTGGAGACATTGTCGGCGAACAGTGAAATCGTGCCGGTGGGGGCGATGGAAGTCAGCAGCGCATTGCGGATGCCGGCTTGCGCAATGGCATCGCGGATATCAGCTGGCAGCGCCTGGATATGGGGCCGCGCCAGATAGGCATCGCGGTCGAACAGCGCAAAGGCCCCTTTCTCGCGCGCCAGCGCCGCCGAGGCGCGATAGGCGGCCTGGCTCATCGCGCCCAGCCAGCTCTGGATCAGTTCAACGCTTTGCGCCGAGCCATAGCGCGCCTTGCAGAAGATCAGCGCATCCGCCAGACCCGTGACGCCCAGCCCGATACGCCGTTTGGCGACGGCTTCGTGACGCTGCGCTTCCAGGGGAAAACGCGAGACATCAATCGCATCGTCCAGCATGCGCACGGCGATGCCGGTCAGCCGTTCCAGCTCGGTCCTGTCCAGCCACGCATCATCCTCGAACGGATGGCGCACCAGCTTGGCCAGGTTGATCGAGCCGAGCAGGCAGGCGCCATAGGGCGGCAAAGGCTGTTCGCCGCAGGGATTGGTGGCGCTGATGGTCTCGCAATAGGAAAGATTGTTCTGGCTGTTGATGCGGTCGATGAAAATCACGCCCGGTTCGGCATACTCATAGGTCGAGCGCATGATGCGGTCCCACAGCGCCCGCGCTTTCAGGGGGCGGTAATCCCGGCCGCCGAATTTCAGGGTCCAGTCGCCATCCGCCTTAACCGCCGCCATGAAGGCGTCCGACACCAGCACCGACAGGTTGAAATTGGAAAGCCGCCCGCTGCTGCGCTTGGCATCAATGAATTTCTCGATGTCGGGATGATCGATAGCCAAAGTCGCCATCATGGCGCCGCGCCGCGATCCCGCGCTCATGATGGTGCGGCACATCGCATCCCACACTTCCATGAAGGAGACGGGGCCCGAGGCATCCGCGCCCACGCCTTCGACGGTGGCGCCCTTGGGCCGCAGGGTGGAAAAATCATAACCGATGCCGCCGCCCTGCTGCAGGGTCAACGCCGCCTCGCGCAGGGCGCTGAAAATCCCGTCCATGGAGTCGGGGATGGTTCCCATCACGAAACAGTTGAACAGCGTCACGGCGCGGCCGGTGCCGGCGCCCGCCAAAATGCGCCCGGCGGGAAGGAATTTGTGCCCCGCCAGGGCGGAGGCAAAGCTCCCCGCATGCGCCAGTCTTGTTGCCGGCGATTCGGCCAGGCTCAGGGCATAGGCGACCCGCGCCCAGCTGCCCGCCACGTCGCGGTCGCCCGTGCCGTCCGGGGCCCGGAAGCGGTATTTCATGTCCCAGATCTGGCGGGAAATTTCGCTCATCACTCTTCTACCAACCACATCACGCCAGGTTCCGCCACCTTGGCGCATGGCCTTTAATATGGCATTTGTTCCCTTAATGTTCCAGCGGAGAAATCCGCCAGAATCAGGCTTAACGCCTCACCCTTGGGGGCGCAGCAGCGCGGCGGTCGCGGTTTCGATGCGCTCCTGCAAAAGCGGCATGAAGGCATCACGCTTGAGGCCGGGCGGGACCGCCTCCAGGAATTCCAGGGTGATGGTGCCCGGCAATTTGGTGAAGCCTTGCCAGTAACGCCCCGAATCCAGCGCCACCGGCACGCAAGGCACTTTGAAAATTCCGTACAGCCCCGCCACGCCGGGTTTGTAATCGGGCGCGCTCCCCGGCTTCTTGCGTGTGCCTTCCGGAAAAATCAGGATCGGCCGGCCCTCGGCCAGCACGGCGGAGGCCCGGCGGGTCATCTGCCGCAGCGCCTCGGCGCCGGCACTGCGGTCAATGGCGATCGCCGTCGCCTTCCACAGATACCAGCCGTAAAAGGGAATATAGAGCAGCCCCCGCTTCAGCACGATGGCGGGGTCATCGAGCACGATGTAAAGCGCCAGCGTATCCCACATGCTCATATGCTTGGACGCCACCAGCACGCCGCCCTTCGGCGCCGCGCCCTTCACCCGCATGCCGATGCCGCAGAAAACTTCAAGTCCCCACAGGGTGGCGCGCGCCCATTGCCGCGCCATCCATGCGGCGGTCTTGCGCGGCCCCGCCAGCAGCGGCAGGAAAATGATCGCCATCACCAGGGTCAGAGCCAGGAACCAGGCCATGAACAAACCCGAACGCAGGAAAGTCATTTCAGGCCCAGTGTCGTCACCATCAGGCTCGCCAGATATTTTGCGAATTCCCGGTGCAGCAGCAGCACGGTTCGCGGGTGCTGCCACCAGCCCGACAGGTCAATATTGTCCTGATCCACCGGATAGGGCAGAAGCGTCACATCCGGCATCACGCTGGCGAATTCGCGCATGGCGCGCGGCATGTGATAACGCGCCGTGACCACAACGATGCTGCGGTACTGGTGGCCATGCACCCAGCCCGCCGCTTCCACCGCATTGCCATGGGTATCTTCCGCCGCATAGCCGATATCGGCGCAGCAATCGAAACGCGCCCCGCCATGCGTCACGTTTTTCAGCGTGTCGCGGGTGGTGGCCAGGCCGGCGCCGGAAATCAGCAGCCGCTGGCCGACGCCTTTTTCAAACAGCGCCACCGCTATGTCCAGCCGCGGACCGCCGCCGGTCAGGGCGACAATGCCGTCCGCCTGGGGCGTGATGTCGGGCGTTGCCGGCAACAGCGAAACCCACAGCCCAAAGGCCAGCGCATAAGCCAGCGCCACCAGAATAACGGTCGTGAGAAAACGCATCATTGGTCCAGCCTAATAGATGGCCCGCACCACCGAAAGCACCGATATGCGCGCGGTGGCCCAGGCGATCAGCGAGGTTGCCGCAGGCACCGCCAGAAGCCAGGGAATCTCGGTCCATTTCAGCGCCAAAGGCGGCAGGAACGGCACCGCCTCGACGCCGATGCTTTCCAGCCCGCCCGCGCCCAGGAACAGCACTGCCGCGAACATTGTCCCGGTCAGGGCCGCAATGAGGGCTGAGGTGAAATAATGCCATTCCACCATGCGGGCGATGAAGGACGGCAGCGCCCCCATCTGGTGCAGCAATTCCACCATCTCGTGATGCGCCGACAGGCCGGCACGCGTGGCGAAGGAAACGGCGGCGGCGGTTGCGCCCGCAATCAGCAGAAGAATGCCATAGGCGGAATAGCGCACCGTATCGGCAAGTGCGCTTAAGCGCGCGATCCAGCCGCGATGATCGTCAAGCAGCGCCTGCGGCGCGGCCTGTTTGAGTTTTTGGGTCAGCGCCGGAATATCCACCTGCTCGCCGGGAATGATGGTGACGTCTATCAGGCGGGGCAGGGGAATCTCGGCCACCAGATTGTTCTTTCCGATCCAGGGTTCGACCAGCGCCTCGGTGTCGGTGTCTGAAATCAGCGCGGCATGGGCGACGCCAGGCGCCGCGTTGAGGATATCGAGCGCCGACTGGATCTGCGCGTCCAGCCCGGCGCGCGCATCGCCGCTGTCCGGCGGCAATATCTGCACCGTCAATTTCGCCGCCAGGCCGCTCTGCCAGCCCTGCGCGGCGCGGTCGGCAATCAGCGAAGCGCCCAGCGCCAGCGCGGCCAGGAAGGCCATCACCGCGATGACGAATTCCAGCGGGGCGGCGCCCTTGTCGCGCGGCAGGACATGCGAGGCAGTGCTCATGCCGCGCTCGCCCGAAGTTCGACCAGCCGCCCATCCACCAGGCGCATCTCGCGGGCGCGGGCGGTCTCGATCAGCGCCCGGTCATGGGTGGCGATCAGGACCGTGGTGCCCAGCCGGTTCAGCTCACCGAACAGCCGAATCAGGCGCGCGCCCATTTCCGGGTCGACATTGCCGGTGGGCTCATCGGCGATCAGAAGATCGGGCCGCGCCACCACCGCCCGCGCGATGGCGACACGCTGCTGCTCGCCGCCCGACAGGGTCGGGGGCACCGCGTTCATGCGGTCGCCAAGTCCCACCCAGGACAGAAGTTCCTCCACGTCATGGGCGTAATCGGAGACGCGCTTGCCCGCCAGCCGCAGCGGCAGCGCCACATTGTCGAAGGCCGAAAGATGGTCCAAGAGCCGGAAGTCCTGAAACACCACGCCAATGCGGCGGCGCAGGGCCGGCAGCGCCGCGCGCCGGGCCGTGGCAAGATCGCGGCCGAACAGGGTGATCAGGCCGCGCGAGGGCGGTTCGGCCAGGTAGATCAGTTTCAGCAGCGTGGTCTTGCCAGCGCCGGACAGGCCGGTGAGGAAGGTGAAGGACCCGGCCTCCAGCACAAAGGTGACGTCGCGCAGCACTTCCGGGCCGGAGCCATAGCGCATGCCGACGCTTTCAAAGCGAACCATGACCGAACATAAGCATTTTCAGGGAAAGTGGCGAGGTAATCGCCAAGCGATCCCTCGGTCCGGTTTCCCGTCGAAAATGCGGCAATTGGAGAAGGCGGTCTGCCATCCTGGCAGGCCGCTTCCCCTGCCGCCTTGCGGTCATCGGTATTGACCCCTATTTTCGCTGGGAAACCCCGATATCCCCGCATGATTCTCACCTGTCCCTCCTGCGCCACGCGCTACCAGATCGACGAGGCGAAATTTCCGCCCGCGGGACGGCAGGTGCGCTGCGCCAAATGCGGTCATGTCTGGCATCAGGATACGCCGGTGGCCGAGGCGCCGGTGCCCGAAACGCCGCCGCCGGAAGAACCCGCGCCGGTTGAAGCAAAGCCGGCGCTGGAGCAGTCCGAGCAGCCGGAGCAGCCGGAGCCCATGCTGCGCGCTCTGCGGCCGCAACAGGGCGCACCGGCTCCGGCGCATGGCCCCCCTCGGGCCCGGCGGGCCCTGCTGCCGATGCTGGGCGTGGCGCTGGGCTGGATCGGTCTGATCGCGGTGGTACTGCTGATCGGGCTGTCGGCGGTACGCTATCGCCAGGAGATCACGGTGATCTGGCCGCAATCGGCCGGGGTCTATTCCAGCCTGGGCATGAATGTGAACGCCCACGGCATTGACTTCACCGACGTGGATTACCACCGCGAGAGCGAGGATGGACAGGTGGTTCTGGCCGTCACCGGCCGCATCGTCAACAAGGGGGCGCGGGAATTGCCTGTGCCGCAGAGTGTACGCGTGACGCTCAGCGACGCCAGCAACCATGAACTCTATCACTGGAATTTTGCGCCTGGAATTCAAACCCTGAAGGCGGGCCAGTCGAGCGCCTTCCACACCCGCCTGTCCAATCCGCCCGCCACGGCGCGGCACCTGGAAGTGCGTTTCGCCAAGGACGAGAAGTGACAAACAGCGTCCTGCACAGCGAACAGGAAATCGCGGCGCGGGTGAGCGAACTCGCCAGGAAAATAGCCCGCGCGCCGCTCTTGCCCGATATCGCCATGCCCATCCTGGTGGGTGGGTTCATATTCGCCGCCGATTTGGTGCGGGCCCTGGCGCGCGAGGGCGTCGAGCTTGAAATCGAAATGCTGTGGCTGCGTTCCTATGGCGACAAGCGGGTGGCCAGCGCCATCTCGATGATCGCCGGCCCTTCGGAACAGATTGCCGGCCGGCATGTGCTGGTGATTGACGGGGTGCTGGATTTCGGCCGCACAATCCGCAAGGCGGTGTCGCTGATCGAGGCGGCTGGCGCGGCCTCCGTCCAGGTGGCGGTGGCGCTGGACAAGAAACGGCCCGATGCCGTGGCGAAGGCCGATTATGTCGCGTTTGAGACCGGCAACGATTTTGTCATCGGCTATGGCATGGATGACGCGGGCAAGCACCGCGCCCTGCCATACATCAGCAAAGTGACCTGAACGCCCGGCTCATAAGGTCATGCGCAAGGACGCCTCGACCGACGCCAGAAAGCCGCGGGCCGGCCAGGGCTGATCGTCCTGCAGCCGTCCCGCAAGGTCCAATTTGAAATCACGCCAGGGCAGCGTCATGCGCGCTTCGCCCATGTTCAGAAGCACCGGCGTGGCGCTGAGGATGTTGGCGCCCAGGGAATGGCTGCTGCCGATATTGGCGCGGTAAAGGCTGAGTTCATAGAAACGGGCGGCCTCATCGGACCAGTTCGCCTGCAAGGCCAGAAGCTGGGAATCGTCGTCCAGACTGAAGCCCAGCGTGCGGCCCCGGTAATGCATGCCGTCGGGATATTGGGCATTGGTATAGGAAAAGCCGTAAATGTCGTCGCCAAAGCTGAAGGGATGCAGGGTCGAGATGCTGTCGGTGAATTCCGCCGTCAGCTTTACCGGATTGTCCCGCGTCGGCAGGAATACACTGGCGCCGAAAAGATGGCTGGTGCCGGAATGGTTGAACCAGGAATAATCCTCGTTCATCAGCTGCATGTAGACCTGGAACGGCACCCCGCCCAGCGTGCGGCTGTATTTGATCTCCCACGACGCCTCGTCATTCACATTGTCGGGATGGTTGGGATAGTTGGAAAAGTGGAAATAATCCACGATGGGCTTGCAGGCATGGCCCTTGCCGCAAAACTCCTCGGTGCGCGCCACGCCCAGCTCCAGGCCCGGCAGGGGGTTCACCGTCAGGTGCATGGCATTGTAATAGACATTGGACTGGATCTGCGGCCCGTCGAATTTTCCCAGAATGAACTCCCACTGCCAGGGCCCCAGCAGGTTGAATATCGGCCAGGACCATGCCGCCGTGGAGGCGCGCTCGATTCCGACCTGCGGCATCGGACGGGCATTGTTGGAAAGCTGCAGCGACGAAATCTCGCCCGGACCCCACCAATGGTCGAGATAACCGGCATAAACCAGAAAGCCGCCAAGCCGGGCGGACAGGTAGGTGCCGTCCAGCATCAGTTTGTTGGGCTTGCCGCCGAAGGCCTGGGTGATGTCGCCCAGCGAAATCCTGCCTGCGAAAAAGCCGCGGTTCACGCCCAGCGAGAGTTGGCCCTGGCCATCGCCCCGGCCCATGCCGTCGAATCCGTAAACGACGCCGGGTTTGTTGGTGGCGTCCACATACAGCGACGCCGAACCGCCGGGCGCGGTTTGCGCCTCGGCCTCGGCAAGAACCCGCATGGCGGCCGCCTGCACCCAGGCGGGTTTGCTCGCGAGCGTTTTGCCCCCGAGCCTAGCCAGGATGGATTTCCACGGCAGCGGCCAGGCGATGGTGTCGCCGTCAATGACGCCGGAGGCTGCCAGGATTTCAATATCGGAGCGAAGCTGGTTGTCGCCCACTTCGGCCCAGGGCGAGGCGATGGCCGGGACTGGCGCAAGCAAGGATAGCAGCCTCAGGCAAAGCCCCAGCCACATGAGTCTGCATTTCATGCGCCAATTGCGCTCCGGCCTCAGCAAAAAAATGCCGAGCTGCTGCCGCCGAAAAATCTCACAGTCATTGACCTTAGGCAATCGGGGATTTTCGCTTTGGGTCGAAAGCTGATCCACGGGGCCTGCTCGCGGTCGCCTTGCCCGGGCGCCCGGCAACTCGCGCGCCGCTCCTCACATCAGAAGTCGTGCTGGAGGTCCAGGCCAATCACGGCGCCATTGCTCAGGTTGCGATACTCGATATAGCTCAGCGGCGCGACACCGCGCAGGCCGGAAAAGACGTAACGGTCCCGGTAGCCGGCGGTCTGGAGCATGTCCCGGTCGAACACGCGTATCGTCCAGTCCCGCGTCGGTTTGTATTCGGCAAAGACGCCCACCTTGACGCCATGGGTATTGTGATCGATCTCGTCGATCCGGGAATCGCTTTCCAGACTGCCGCCATGACTGTGCATGTCGAGGCCCAACCGCAGATTTCTCGACGGCATATCGTAAGTAATCTGGTCCGTTGTATCGAAAACGAATTGCGCGGCGCTGTATGTCTGGCCGCCGCCGATTTGGCGATAGAGACCGGTGGCGGGGTCGCGCACGCGGCTGTGATGTCCGTCCACCGTGGCGGTCATCGTCACGCCCTCCAGCCCCACCTCGTCCAGCGGCAAGATCAGGTTGGCCTGCACTCCGTCGCGGGTACCATAGCCGATATTGCCCGCCGCGTTGAAAACCTGCGTGCCGGCGAATACCGGCACATGATCGTAGACGTCGGAGATCATTTCACGCCTGGCTTCCACCACCAGCGAGCCGCGTTTCCAGAAATGCTGTTCCCAGTCCAGGGAGACGATCCAGCTGCGGGTCGGCTCGAGATTCTTGTTGCCGCCATTGATCGTATTGCCGTTGAGCGAAGTTGAGGCGGCAAAATCCCGGAAATTCAGCTGCCCGACCTGGCGCTCCATCAGCAGGCGCAATTCCTGGCCCGGTGCGAAATCCCATGTCGTCAACCAGTGCGGTTTGAAATAGCCGAGGTCCTTGGTCAGGGTGCTGTCGCCGCTCTGGGTCAGGGTCGAGGTCTCATAATGCGCGCCCAGCTCCGACATCAGCGCGGGATTGATGCGCCAGGTGGCGGTCGAGAAAAGTTCGAGACGCTTTTCTTCCAACCGGATATTGGCGGCAGGCAGGATCACCAATACGCCGCTCTGCGTCAGGGTGCTGCGGCTGCTCAGCACATTGATGGAGCCTTCCGCGCCCGCTTCCAGCTTCAAGGACCCGGGCGAAAAATGCCAGGCCAGCCGCGTCACATCTTCGCGCTGGTTGAACAGCCCGCGCGACGCGCTTGCGCTTGTCGCATTGGCTGTCCGGCTGATCTCGTCCTGTGCCGTGACGCGGTGCACGCCGAACAACTGCACCTGACCGAAATCACCCAGCGGGAGCTGGTAATCCAGCTGCAATTCGCCATTGCGCGCCAGCTTGCTTTCATATCCGGTCACCAGCGAAACCGCGGGAAAATAGATGGATTCGCTGACATTGGAATAGGCGCGGCTCTGCTTGAACGCCGCGCCCAGGGAAAGATCGCCGATCCACAAGGGCTGGCGGTAGGAGGCGCTGGCCGCGGAATTGTTGGTGAGCAGGGGATAGCTGTAATTCGACAATTGCATCGGCGCGCCGTTGGGGAGAACGCGCACGCGGGTGCCAAATCCGTTCTGGTTCTGCGCGCCGATATCCCGGCCCCAATTTCCCGACAGCTCTATCGTCGAGCTTTCGCCCTGCCGGGTCACATGCATCGCCACCTTGTCCTCGGTGGTGCCGTAATGGGTGATGCCGCCTTCCAATTCGGCGCGCGCCCGCAGCACGGCGCCCTTGTTGCGCACGACATTGGCCAGCACGGCATAGCCGTGCATGTCCGCGGCGCCGCGGATCAATTCGATGCGCTCCACCGAGGACGGCGCGATGCGCTGCAGGAGAAGATCGACGCTCTCATCCTTGCTGGTGGGAAGCTGGCCGTCGATCAGGACATTGCCCACCGTGCCGGAAAAGCCGCGCACGGTGGAATCGCCAATCTGAAGGTGGAATCCCGGCAGCAATGCCACCATGTCATAGGCCGTGGCAGGCTGGTTGCCGGCAAAATAGGCCGCGGGATAGGTGTCTATGCCTTCCTGGGCGAAAGCCTGCTCCACCGGCAGCGCCGCGAAAGCGCAGGCCAGCAGCAGGGGCGCAAGCCGGCGGCGCACCGCGTTGGCGCGGACGCGCATTTCTTCGATTTTCCTGGACACGCGGCCCCCAGCCTTAGTTTTTTTTAGCTTAGACAGACGGTAGTGCCACTGGCAACATGGGCGCCGCGTCGAACGGAATACCGGGTCTTTTCAGAGCGTTAAGTTGCGGCAGAACCGCCGGGGAATGCCAGCGAATACGGGTCTTTGGCGGCTATGATTTGCAGCCGCCGCTGGTTGCGGCACGAATGCGCAGCGCTTCGCCGGCTTCTGCGGTCTTGCGCTCCTCATCGGTGACATAGGATTCGGGCTCCGGCCTGAGCAAGATCGCAAAGTCGGCGCGCATCGCCTTGTCCATTGTCATGGCGGGGGCCTGCGGATTGTCCGCCAGGGCGGGCAGAATGAGCGCCACCTTCAAGTTCGGCGCACGCATTTTCAGGCGTTCGATGGTGCCCAGCCGCGCCTCGACATGAAAGGCCCCGGTCACATGCACAACCATGTGCCCCGGGTTGGCGCGCAAGTAATTGGCGATCGATTCGGCCATGGTGTCGTCCCGCGTCACCTGCGCCGCGAAACTTCTTTCGCCGGCATCCGTTGCGGTTTCGGTGTCGCGCGTTTCGCCATGCGCCGTATCGTCGCTCAGGAACGCCAGGAATTTTTTCTTGTAAGGGCCATCTTCGGCGTGAAGTTCGGCCGCAGCCCAGCCGCGCTTGTCGGGCGAAAGCGTTGACAAAAAGCCGGCGCCTTCCTGGGCGACACAGCGCACCACGCTTTCAGGCGCGTTCGCCGCGATCACGGGAAGCGCGTGATCCTTGGCATATTCAACGAGCGGGCGGTAAGCCTCGGCGTAATTGCTCCAGGCCCGGCCCTTGGTCTTCAGCGTCTCCTCGCCGATCTTGCCGGCAAGATAATCGTCAACGACCGGTTGCACGTCGCGCTCGAACTGTTCCATGGACAGCGCGATCCTGGGAACGCGCGCGTGGAGCGCCCGCAGCAGGGCCATTTCGGCCAGATGACCGGCGATGTGATCGTGCAATTCGCCGAGGAAGACGACGTCATAATCCTTGAGCGCATTGGCGGCCTGTTCGGCGCTTGCCGCCGCCGCGCCGCCGCCATTTGCCCGCAATATCATGAAGGAATCGAAATCCGGCAGGCTTTGCGATGCGGCGGGCCCCCCAAGCGCGGCAACAAGTCCGACTGCGATGGCGGTTCTGGAGAGTCTGCGCATGCGGGAACTATAACTCAAATCGTAGCAGAGCACCCGCTCACTCTTCAGAACTCTTTCAACAGCCTGTCGTAATAATCCAGTTCCTGCTGCGGCCGGCCGCGTTCTCCCGCCCGCTTGCGCAGTTCCTGCAGGATCTCGCGCGCCCGCGCCAGGTCGCTGAGCGCGGGCACCTTGGTGCTCTCGCCGGTGCCGATCCGGTTGCGGCCCAGGGGATCGGCATCTTTCTTCTGCTCGGTGCCGTTCTGGCCCTGCGCTTCTTTCGCCAGCGCATCAGCGCCCTGGCGCAAGGCGGCGAGCGCGTTCTTTTCCGCGTTGCCGGCATTGTCCAGATTCTTCTGGCCCAGCGCCTGCTGCGCCTGATCCATTGCCGAACCGGCGGCGCCCATCTTGTCGCGCAGCTTGGGGTCCATCCCCTGCAGCGTGGCATTGAGCTGGTCGCGCAGGGACTTTTGCTGCCCCTGCAGCCCTTGCGTCCCGCCATCCTTGGGATCGCCGTTGCCGTTCTTCTGCCGCATGGTCTTGTCGAGCAGGCTGCGCTCCTTGCCCATCATGTCGCTGAATTTCTGGATGGCGTCGTTGAGCGCCTTGCCCTGCTGGCTCTGGCCGCCCTGGCCGCCTTGTCCGCCCTGGGACATGCGGAGATTTTCCATCATGTTCTGCAGCATCGCCATCATCTGCGCCGCCTGTTCGCGCTGGCCTGCCTGCGACAGACGCTGGATTTCCTTGAGCAGGTCGTCAATGTCCTTCTGGGTGATGGTCTTGGAATTCTGATCCTGCATCTGCTGCTGTTTTTTCTGATCAGGATTATTCGCCAGCGCCTGCTCATACTTCTGCATCGCGTCGCCGTATTTCTTGAGCAGCTGGTCAATCACGTCCTGCGGCGCGTGCTGCGCCAAAGCCTGGGTGATGGCCTGTTGCAGGCGGCGCAGCTCGGCGGCGGCGTCCAGCAGGCCGTTCTGCTCCAGGCTCACCGCCATCTGCCACAGCAGGTCCTCGACATGGGCGATGTCTTCCGCCGAGCGGGCGCCGCGCGTGCCCCAATAGGCGGCGCGCAGGCCCATATAAAGGCCCGGCTTGTCGGCATAGAACTGGTCCGGGGCGATGGCGAAAGCGTCCAGCGCGGTCGCCACCAGCTTGCGGCCCGCCGCGTCAACGCTGGTCGCCAGGTTCTGGCGCTGCTCGATCAGGGCGCGGGCCAAGGGATCGGTGAACACCCGCGCCGGCAGGCGAAAGGTGATGGCGCGGCTTTTGCCGACCTGGCCGGTGGCGTCGCGCGCTTCCAGGTGACCGTCCACCATCAGTCCGGCATAGGGATGGGCGGTGAGATCCACGAAATTTGTCTGCGTCACGCTTTTGCCGGCCGGAATCGGCAGGTCCACCGACAGCGGCGGCCCGGTGCGGCCATGTGGCGTCAGCACCAGCTTGGCGCCCACCACGCCATAATCGTCGCTGGCGCGGATCGAGATTTTCATCGCCTGGCGCTCGGTGGCGCTGGGCACGCTGTCGAAACTGATCACCGGTGCCAGGTCGGGGATGGCGCGAAGGCGCCAGTCGCCGATGACATGGCCGCCGGCCCGCACCCGCGCCCGCGCATCGGCGACGATGCGCGCAGTATCGGCATATTCGCCATTGTCGCCGGCGAAACGCGGCGGTGTGCTCAATCCCAGCGCTCCGCCCAGCGACAGGCCCGGCGCGTGCGTCGCGTTATGGGCGCGCAGATTGAGGATCGAGCCGGCCGGCACCGCGATCACATTGCTGTCGCCGGGTGCCAGGTAAAGCGGTGGCACGCCGGTATAGGCCGGCGGGTCCACCCAGGCATCCAGGGTGACGGCCAGGCCCGCGCCGCTGTCGAAGGCGCGCAGCAGCCGCGTCCGCCACTGCGCGCCCGCAATCACCAGCGAAGCCGCCAGCAACAAAAGCACGCCATAGCGCAGATGGCGCGGATCACGACTGGCCAAATCAGGCGCGGGAAAGCCGACCTGCAATTTCTCGAGCGCCAGATTGCGCGCCTGGTGCAACCGCCACAATTCGCGGGCAAACGGGTCCTCGCCGATCAGCCGGTCCTTGCCTTCGGAGATCGGCCGGTGCTTGAGGCCGCTCTGTTCCTCCAGCCGCCGTGCGCCGTCTTTCCAATAGGGCCAGGCGAATCCGGCAAAGCCGCTATCCAGCGACAGGCCGATGGCGGTGATGGCCGCGGCCAGCAGCAGCGCCTGCAGCGTCCACGGAATAAAGGTGTAAAGCCCGGACAGGGCGGCGGCGAAATAAAGTCCGGCAAAGCCCAGCGCCGGCCACAGGGCAGGCAGCACGCGCTCGGCGGCCAGGCTGGCCCGCGCCAGCAGGATCAGGCGCGAAAGCCGGGCCTCACGATCCGTCGCGGAGCCAACCGGGGATGCTGTCCTGGGCGATAAGGTCGTCATGGGTCTGTCTCGCCCTTACAATGCCCCAGTCATCGCCCGCGACCAAGACCTCCGGGGCGGGGGGGCGGGCATTGTAGGCCGAGGCCATCACCGCGCCATAGGCGCCGGCGCTGAGGATCGCCACCAAATCGCCGGCTTTCAGTTCCGGCAAGGCCCGGTTTGCCGCGAAAAGGTCGGAGGTTTCGCACACCGGCCCCACCACATCGTACTGGATTCGCGCAGCGCCGACCTTGGGTTCCCGCACCGGCACGATTTCATGATGGGAATCGTACAGGGCCGGGCGGATCAGGTCGTTCATCCCGGCGTCAATAATCGCAAAGGTCTTGGCGTCGCCTTGCTTGACATAAATCACTTCCGACACCAGCACCCCGGCATTGGCGGCAATCAGCCGGCCCGGCTCGAAGATCAGGCGGCAGCCCAGGCCTTGCGTCGCGCGCGCCACCACCTGGCCGTATGCGGCGGGGTCGGGCGGCGGGACATTATTCTGTTCATAAGGCACGCCCAATCCGCCGCCCAGATCCAGGCGGCTGATGCTGTGGCCGTCGGCGCGCAATTCTTTCACCAAAGCCGCCACGACAGCGAAGGCGTCGGCAAACGGTTCCAGATCGGTGATCTGGCTGCCGATATGCACGTCCACGCCGACAATCTCGATGCCTTTCAGCATCGCGGCTTTCTTGTAAATCTCGCGGGCATGGTCGAAGGGAATGCCGAACTTGGTTTCCGCCGTGCCGGTGGTGATCTTGGCATGGGTCCTGGCGTCCACATCCGGATTGATGCGTAGCGTCACCGGCGCGCGCTTGCCCATCTCCAGCGCGACCTGGTTCAGGGCTTCCAGCTCCGGTTCGCTTTCGACATTGAACTGGTAAATTCCCTCGCTCAACGCCAGCCGCATCTCGGCCTTGGTCTTGCCGACGCCGGAGAAGACAATTCTGTCCGCGGCGATGCCTGCGGCGCGCGCCTTCTTCAACTCGCCGCCCGACACCACATCGGCGCCGGCACCCAGCTTCGCCAGCGTTTTCAGCACACCCAGATTGCCGTTGGCCTTGACGGAAAAAGCCACCAGCGAATCCGGCGGCAGAGCCTCGGCAAAGACCTTGTAATGCCGCGCCAGGGTGGCGCTGGAATAGCAATAGAAGGGCGTGCCCACCTCGCGCGCCAATGCCGCCAGCGATACCCCTTCGGCGCTGAGAATGCCGTCATGATAGGAAAAATAATTCATCGCCTAGCGGCCTACGGGATAGGGCGGCTTGGACGGATCGGGCGTGTCCTTGGGCGTCGGCGTGCCGTCGGGCCGGGTGAGTTCGCTTTTCACGCCGCAGGCGGCAACACCGAGGCCAAGCGCGATGACCAGCAGGAGGCTTCTGGTTTTCATTTCAGCTGCCCCTTCCAGAAGGCAATCTGTTCCTTGACCCGCGCCGGCGCCGTGCCGCCCAGGCTCATGCGCGAATGGACGGAGGAGTCGAGCGACAGCACCGCCAGCACATCCTTTGTAATGGCGGGCTCGACGGTCTGCATGTCGGCGACGGGCAATTGCTCCAGGGTGACGCCCTTGCCCTCGGCCAGCTTGACGATGCTGCCGGCGATGTGATGCGCCTCGCGGAAGGGTTTTTTCAGCACCCGCACCAGCCAGTCCGCCAGGTCGGTGGCGGTGGGATAGCCCGGTTCGGCCGCCGCCCGCATCCTGTCCGGCTGCGCCGTCAGGTCGGCGATCATCGCCGCCATCGCCGCCAGCGAAATTTCAATCGTGTCGGCGGCGTCGAACACCCGCTCCTTGTCTTCCTGCAGGTCGGTGCCATAGGCCAGCACCAGCCCCTTGACCACCGTCGCCAGCGCCACGAAATCGCCCAGCACCCGGCCGGTCTTGCCCCGGATCAATTCGGCGGCATCGGGATTGCGCTTTTGCGGCATGATGGAGGACCCCGTCGTGAAGGCGTCCGACAATTTCACGAATCCGAAAGCGGGCGTGGACCATTGCACTAGCTCGCCCGCAATCCGCGACAGGTTGGTGGCCAGGATGGTTGCCGCCGCCAGATACTCCAGCGCGAAATCCCGCGCCGAGATCGCATCCATGGAATTGCGCATCGGCCGGGCGAAGCCCAGCGCCATGGCGGTGGTGTCACGGTCAATCGCAAAGCTGGTGCCGGCCAGGGCGGCGGCGCCCAGCGGCGATTCATTCATCCGCTTGCGGGCATCCTCGAAGCGGCCCCGGTCACGGCCGAACATCTCGACATAGGCCAGCAGGTGGTGGCCGAAAGTGACCGGCTGGGCCGGCTGCATGTGGGTAAAGCCCGGCATGATGGTGCCGCTATGCATTTCCGCCTGCGCCAGCAGCGCCCGCTGCAGCGCCAGAAGGCCGTGATCGGTACGCTCGCAGGCGGCCCGGACCCAGAGGCGGAAATCCGTCACCACCTGGTCGTTGCGCGACCGCGCGGTGTGCAGCTTGCCGGCGGCGGGACCGATGATCTCGGCCAGACGCGCCTCGATGTTCAGGTGAATGTCTTCCAGCTCGCGCTTAAAGCTGAAAGCGCCCTCGGCGATTTCCTTTTCAATCTGGTCCAGGCCTTTCAATATTGCCTGCCCGTCATCCTTGGAAATAATGCCTTCGCTGGCCAGCATGCGCGCATGCGCCTTTGATCCCGCCAGGTCCTCGCCTGCCAGGCGCTTGTCGAAATCAATGGAGGGGGTAATCTCCCCCATGATCGCCGCGGGGCCGGATTCAAACCGCCCGCCCCACATCTTGTTTGAACTCATCTTGACCGCCCGGAAAACCAGAGCATGAACCGCAAAATCCGAAAAACCAGCCCTATCGTCCTGACCGTGCTGGCACTGGGGGTTCTATATGGGATCGGGGCGCCGCCTGTCCACGCGGGGCCTGCCATGCCAAAGCCGATGGCGGTGCAGAAACCCGCCAAAGCAGCGCCGGCAGTGTCATTTACCGACGCCGGCGGGGCGCGCCACGCCCTGGCCAGCTACAAGGGCCATTATGTGCTTTTGAACATGTGGGCGACCTGGTGCGCGCCCTGCGTCGCCGAGCTGCCCGCGCTGACAAGGCTGAAAGCGGCCGCCCCCGGCCTGACCGTCCTGGCAGTGGACATGGACCGGGGCCAGGTGGACGCCCCCGGCTTCCTCAAGGCCCATAATGCCGCCGTGCTGGGTTCGCTCCGGGATACCGACATCACCCTGATGCGCGCCTTCGGCGCTTTCGGCCTGCCGACCACGGTTCTCATCGACCCGAAGGGCAATGTCGTAGGCCGTGCTGAGGGCCCCGCCACCTGGGATTCGCCGGATTCAATCGCTTATTTTAAAAGCCTGAGCTAGCGCGTCGGAACAGGATGTTCCCCGCGATAGTCGTAGAATCCGCGGCCGGTTTTCTTGCCCAGCCATCCAGCCTCGACATATTTCACCATCAGCGGGCAAGGGCGGTATTTTGAGTCCGCCAGGCCTTCATAAAGCACCTGCATCACCGCAAGGCAGGTATCGAGGCCGATAAAATCGGCAAGCTGCAGCGGCCCCATGGGATGATTGGCGCCCAGCCGCATCGCGGTATCAATCGCGTCCACATTGCCCACGCCTTCATACAGCGTGTAAACCGCCTCATTGATCATCGGCATGATGATGCGGTTGACGATGAAGGCGGGAAAATCCTCGGCATAGGCGGCGGTCTTGCCGACCCGGCGGACAATCTCCAGCGCCGCCTGGAAAGTGGTGTCGTCGGTGGCAATGCCGCGGATCACTTCCACCAGCTGCATCAGCGGCACCGGATTCATGAAATGCAGCCCGATGAAACGCTCCGGCCGGTCGGTGGCGGCGGCAAGGCGCGTCACCGAAATGGATGATGTGTTGGTGGCGATCATCGCCTTGTCGTTCAGGCGCGGCGAAAGCTCATGGAAGATCTTCTTCTTGACCGCTTCGTCTTCGGTCGCCGCCTCGATCACCAGCTCGCGGTCCTTCAAGTCATCCAGCGACTGGGTGGTGCGGATGCGGGCCAGCGCCGGCTTGATCGCGTCCTCGGCGATGGCGCCCTTGGCGGCCTGGCGCTGCATGTTCTTTTCGATGCGATCCAGCGCCTTGCCCAAGGCATCCTTGTTCACATCATCGAGCACGACATCGTAGCCGGCCAGCGCCAGCACATGGGCAATACCGGTCCCCATCTGTCCCGCCCCGATAATGCCAATACGTTCAAGTGCCATGACTTACCCTTTGCTCATCCTGAATTTTCAATAGCCGCGCTTGGCCAGTTCCTGATCCATTTCCGGCAGCGCCTGGAACAGGTCGGCCACCAGACCGTAATCGGCGACCTGGAAAATCGGCGCCTCTTCATCCTTGTTGATCGCGGCAATCACCTTGGAATCCTTCATCCCGGCCAGGTGCTGGATGGCACCAGAAATACCGACGGCCAGATAAAGCTCCGGCGCCACGACCTTGCCGGTCTGTCCCACCTGGTAATCATTGGGCACATAACCCGCATCCACCGCGGCGCGCGATGCCCCCACCGCCGCATGCAGGCGATCGGCGATCTTGTCGATCAGCTTGAAATTTTCGCCCGAGCCCAGGCCGCGGCCGCCGGAAATCACGATCTTGGCCGAGGTCAGCTCCGGCCGTTCCGACTTGGACAAGGCTTCGCTTTCGAATTTGCTCAAACCCGGATCGGCCGCCGCCGGCAGGATCTCGATCGCGGCGTTACCGCCCTCCGCCGCCTTGGCAAAGGCGGTGGCCCGCACCGTGATGATTTTCTTGCCCGCCGCCGCCTGGACAGTCTGGATGGCATTGCCGGCATAGATCGGCCGCTCGAAAATATCGGCGCCGACGACTTTCACGATTTCGGAAATTTGCGGCACGTCTAGTTTTGCGGCGACGCGCGGCAGATAGTTTTTGCCGCTGGTGGTGGCGGGGGCCAGAATGGCGTCATACCTGTCCGCCAGGGACAGGATCAGCGTCTCCATCGCTTCGGCGATCATCCTGGCATAGAGCGCATTGTCGGCCAGCAGCACTTTTTCCACGCCGGCGATTTTCGCGGCCGCGTCCGCCACGGCTTTGCAGCTTTCGCCCGCCACCAGCACATGCACCGGGCCGCCGACCTGGCTCGCCGCCGTCACCGTCTTGGCGGTGGCGTCATTCAGCGCCTTGTTGTCATGTTCGGCGATGACGAGCGTTGCCATCAGATCGCTCCCGCCTCTTTGAGCTTGTCCAGCAGCTCCGCCACGCTCTTGACCTTGATGCCCGCGACGCGCTTGGCAGGCTCGGTGACTTTCAGGACCTTCAGCTGCGGCGCCGCGTCCACGCCATAATCGGCGGGGGTTTTTTCCGTGATGGGCTTTTTCTTGGCTTTCATGATGTTGGGCAGCGAGGCATAGCGCGGCTCATTCAGACGCAGATCGGTGGTCATCACCGCCGGCAGTTTCACCGCCACGGTCTGAAGGCCGCCGTCAATTTCGCGGGCGATCCTGGCGGTGCCGTCCGAAAGCTCCAGGCTGTGGGCGAAGGTGCCCTGGCCCCAGCCCAGAAGGGCCGCCAGCATCTGGCCGGTCTGGCTCGCATCATCGTCAATCGCCTGCTTGCCGGCGATCACCAGCATGGGTTTTTCTTCTTCGCAGATGGCCTTGAGAATCTTGGCCACGGCCAGCGGTTCGACCTCGCCTCCGGTCTTCACCAGGATGCCGCGGTCGGCCCCCATGGCCAGCGCCGTGCGGATGGTTTCGGCGGCCTGGGCCGGCCCGATGGAGACGGCGATGATTTCGCCGGCCTTGCCCTTTTCCTTCAGCCGGACAGCTTCCTCGACGGCGATTTCGTCGAAGGGGTTCATGGACATTTTGACATTGGCCAAGTCAACGCCGGTCTGGTCCGCCTTCACCCGAACCTTGACGTTGTAGTCGATCACCCGCTTCACGGGCACCAGAACCTTCATGGCGTTATCGGATCCCAAATGGGTGGCCTCTCATCACCGGCAGGCCGGCGAATGTGGCCATCCCTCTGTTGTGCGGCGCAAAAACTAGGCGTGGCCGTCGCCGCCTGTCAACGAAAGCGGCTGGCGCCAGCTCGCAAACCCGCGCCACTTCTGCTGCGGCGCAGCAAAAGTTCGTATGCGTCATTCTGCCACAAGGCTATTTCAGGCTGTCCAGATAGGCGACGACATTGCGGATATCGCCTTTGCTGGTGATGCCGGGGAACGCCATCTTGGTGCCGGGCACCATCTTGGCGGGGCCAGCGACCCATTCCGACAGCTTTTCGTCGTTCCAGGTGATGTTCAGGGCTTTCATGGGGCCCGAATATTCAAAGCCCGCCAGCGACCCCGATTTGCGGCCCACCACCCCGAACAGATTTGGACCCAGGCCGTTGCCCGCATCCTTGGCCACTTTGTGGCAGATGGCGCAGCGCGCGAACACGGCCTTGCCGGCCACCGGGTCGCCGGCTTCCTGGGCATAGGCGAAGTTGGAAACCGCACTGCACGCAAACAGCGCGGCAGCCGCGAAGACAGGATAACGCATATTGGAATTCCGTTTTGTGTTTGGCCCCTGAACCGGCGCACATTTGCACGAGCCGCCCCGGCTTCGCAACAGCATCCGATGCCGTAAAATCACCACATTTTCGGCCCGAGGGCGGAGCCCGGCAACCGCGCTTTTTCGCTGGCCACTGGTCCCGCCCGTCAAATTTTACGCGCCCTATTTTGCGGAAATCATCGTGCGATTTTGCACCGACACACCGGTGTTTCGGAGGGCTGGCACACAAACGCGAAGCATGCATAGTGACGCCGCTTCGGTGTGTCCGACACCATACACAACAAACAACAAACGCGAGGCTCAATGCGTTCCCGGCTCCTCGGCATCAAATCGGCCGTGCCGCCCTTTGTCATAGCCCAGGCCGACGCGGCGCAATATGCGCGCCAGCTGTTCGCGGAAGTGCGCGACATTTCCCGCCTGATCACGGTCTTCCAGAATACCGGCATTGAGCGGCGCTATTCCTGCGTTCCGATCGACTGGTATCTGGGCGATCACGGCTGGATGGACCGCACCGAACTGTATGTGTCGAGCGCCGTCGACCTTCTGGAAAATGTGACGCGCAAGCTGCTGGCCGAAACCGGCCTCAACAAGGACGAGATTGACGCCGTGGTGCTGGTTTCCACCACCGGCGTCGCCACCCCCAGCCTGGATGCGCTGCTGATTGAACGGATGAATCTGCGCCGCGATGTTCAGCGCCTGCCGATCTTCGGCCTGGGCTGCGCCGGCGGCGTGATCGGGCTGTCGCGCGCCGCCCAGATCGCGCGGGCCGAACCCGGCAGCAAGGTTCTCTTCCTGGCGGTCGAACTCTGCGCCCTGACGTTCCGCAAGAATGACATTTCCAAGAGCAATGTTGTGGCGACGGCGCTGTTCGGCGACGGCGCGGCGGGCGCGATCCTGTCCACCGAGGGCGAAGGCCCGCAAGTTGGCGCGGCGGGCGAATATACCTGGCCCAATTCCCTGGATGTGATGGGCTGGGAAATGGCGGAAGACGGCCTGAAAGCGCGCTTCGCCCAGAGCATTCCAACTCTGGTGGCCACCGATTTCCGCAGGCTGCTCGACGGCTTTCTGGACCGCCATGACATCGCCTTGTCCGACATTGGCGGCTTTGCCTGCCATCCCGGCGGCGCCAAGGTTCTCGACGCGCTGGAAGACTCGATGGACATGCAGCGCGGCGATCTCAAGGAGAGCCGCGGCGTACTCAAGGATTTCGGCAATATGTCGGCGGTCACGGCCTTGTTCGTCGCCGAGCGCATGAAACTTATGGGCCAGCAAACCCTGCTCACCGCGTTGGGACCCGGCTTCACCGCCACCTTCCTGATGCTGGATGGGCGATGAGTGGCAAAGCCATCGCCTGGATTATCCTGGCGCTAGTAGCGCTGCAGCGCCTGAGCGAACTGCCGCTGGCCCGGCGCAACACCAGGGCGCTGCTGGCGCGCGGCGCGATTGAGATCGGGGCGGGACATTATCCGCTGATCGTCATCCTGCACGCGCTCTGGCTGCTGGCGATCCTCTGGCAATTGCCCGATCCCGTAACCATCAACTGGGCGATGATGGCCATATTCATGGTGCTTCAGGGCCTGCGCCTGTGGGTGGTGGCGACGCTGGGAATCTACTGGACCACCCGCATCATTTCCCTGCCCGGCGCGCCGCTGGTGCGGCGCGGGCCCTACCGCATCCTGCGGCATCCCAATTACCTGGCGGTGGTGGGGGAAATAGCGATGCTGCCGCTGGTGTTCGGCGAAATCTGGGTCGCCATCGGCTTTTCGCTGGCCAACGCGGCGCTTCTGGCCTGGCGGATTCATCTGGAAGAAACCGGGCTGGCGCCGCGCCGCGAGGGCGCGGCATGAGCAAGCTCATGCTCTGGCTCGGCTTCCTGGCCATGTGCATCGGCCTGTTCATGGCGATTCTCGACATTCAGGTGGTGGCCAGCGCGCTGACCACCATCGGCGCCGCGCTGCATGTGGCGCCCGCCCGGCTGGGCTGGATTCAAACCGGCTATCTGATGGCTGAAGTGATCGCCATTCCCCTGACCGGAATTCTGACAAGGGCGCTGTCGCTGCGCTGGATGTTCGTGGCGGCGACGCTGGGCTTCACCCTGGCCAGCCTGGGCTGCGCGCTTTCGCCCACCATCGGGATCCTGATCGCGATCCGGGTGGTGCAGGGCTTTTGCGGCGGCATGCTGATCCCCGCCGTCTTTACCTCGATCTTCATCATGATCCCGGAAGAGCGGCGCATTCTCGCCACCACCCTGGCCGGCCTTTTCGCGATGATCGCCCCCACCATTGGCCCGCTGGTGGGCGGTTACCTGACCACGAATTATTCCTGGAACTGGATTTTCCTGATCAACATCCTGCCCGGCGCGGTTGTCTGTCTTGTGGTGGGCGCCTGCGTGCGGGTGGGCACGGCCGATGTCGGCGCCCTCAAGAAGATCGATTATGCCACGCTCATTCTGGCCGCGATTTTCCTGGCGACGCTCGAACTTCTGCTGAACGAGGCGCCGGCGCGCAACTGGCACGGTGCATTTGTGTTCAGCACCCTGGCGGTTTGCGTGATCGCCGGAACGGCCGGCGTGTGGCGCGCCCTGACCCATGCCACGCCATTCGTGGATCTGCGGCGGTTCCGCCACCGCAGCTTCGCCCTGGGCTGCGGCCTCAGCTTTGTCTTCGGCATGGGACTTTATGGTTCGGTCTATATGCTGGCGTTGTTCCTGGGACTGGTGCGCGGCCACACGCCGCTGATGATCGGCGAGATCATGATGGTCTCGGGCGCGGCCCAACTGGTGATGGCGCCCGTGGCGGCGCTGCTGGAAACACGCATGAACCCGCGCTTGCTCACCGCCATAGGCTTTGTCCTGTTCGGGGCCGGCTTGCTGCTCAACGGCTTCGTCACGCCGCAAAGCGATTTCTGGGACCTGTTCTGGCCGCAGATATTGCGCGGCCTGGCCGTGATGCTGTGCATTCTGCCCACCACCCGCATGGCGCTGGACGGCTGGGCGGCAAAGGACGTTCCCGATGCCAGCGGGTTGTTCAACCTAACACGCAATCTCGGTGGCGCCATCGGCATCGCGCTGATTGATACCCTGGTGGAGACCCGCAGCCCCGGCCATGCCGATGCGCTGGTGGCGCGGCTTCAGGCGGGCGACACCGCCGCCGCCCGTCTGGTGGGCCTGCCCACCGCCCTGTTTCGCGGCCACGCCATGGGACCGGTGGATCCCATGACCAAGGCGATCATTGCGCCCATGGTGGAGCGTGCGGCGCTTACGCAGTCGCTCAACGAGGGCTGGCTGATGGTGGCGGCGCTGTTTGCGCTGGCGCTGGTGATGGTGCCCCTGATCCGGAGCCGGACCGTTACGCGTTGATCAGTTCGACCTGCACGACATCGGTGCGCGAAACATTGAACGCCGCCGCGCAAATGCCCAGATAGAATTGCCAGTTGCGCAGGAACTGCTCGTCATGGCCCAGCGCCATGATCTCGCCGCTCTTGGCCTGCATGCGGACCGACCATTCGCGCAAGGTTCGGGCGTAATCCTTGCCGAACGAGAAGGCTTCGCAAAATTTCAGCCCCGCCTTGTCCGCTTCCTCGCGGAATCGCGCCAGGGACGGCAGCATGCCGCCGGGAAAGACATAATGGCGGATGAAGTCCGACCTGGTGCGATAGCCGTCGAACAATTCGTCGCGCACCGTGATGGTCTGGATCACGGCGCGGCCGCCGCGTTTCAGCCGCTCCGCCACAGTGGCGAAATATTGCGGCCAGTAATGTTCACCCACCGCCTCGAACATCTCGATCGAGACAATGTTGTCGAAACTGCCCTTGGACTTGCGGTAGTCCTCCAGCCTTATGTCGGCGGCGCCATTCAGCCGCCTTGTGGCGAAATCATGCTGGGCAGGTGAAATCGTCAGGCCGGTCACCTGATAGGCATCGGCGCTGGCGCGCTCGGCAAAGCCGCCCCAGCCGCAGCCTATTTCCAGCACGGAAGAATTGGGTTTCTCGAATTTGGAGATGATGCGCTCATATTTGTTCTGCTGGGCGCGATAAAGCTCGTCCGTCCCGGCATACAGCGCCGAGGAATAGGTCATGCTCGGGTCCAGCCAGAGCTGGTAGAAATTATTGCCGACATCGTAATGCGCCTTGATGTTGCGCGCCGAGCCCGCCACCGAGTTGCGCCGCACCAGCGCATTGTGAATCACAAAGCCCAGCCGGTTGATGAAATTGCCGTCGGAGAAACTTTCCAGCTGGTCCAGATTGAGCAGGAACAGGCTGATCAGGTTTTCGATATTGTCGGTCTGCCAGGATCCGGCGATGAATTCCTCGCCCAATCCGATATCGCCGCGCGCCAGGATCCGGCGCAGCACGTCCCAGTCATTGATCTGAAAAAGCGCCACCGGGCCGGGCTTGGCCCCCACCACCTTGGTAACTTCGCCGTCGGGGGCGATAAAGGTCAGCGTGCCGGTATCAATGCGCGACACGGTGCTGCGCCATTTTTTGGCAATATAGGACGCTGGTATCAGGCTCATGGCACTCCCCAAGGGCGAATTATAGCGCGCCGCAGGCGGGCGCGACAGCACCTATACGGGCGCCCGCCCCGGCCGGATCGCACTATAGAGCCGCGTCGCCCGTTTTTTTGGGCGGGCCCTGGCGTGGCCGCGCCTGATGCAATTCAGCCCTGTGGCGCGCGCGGCTGCTCGGCGATCTGCTGCGCATCCATCGCCGCCGTCAGGATATTGCGGCCCTGGTCATAGTTGAATTTGGACGCATCCACCGCCACCACGGCGTTCGAGCCCATCAGCGCGACATCCACGGTCTGCGGTTTGCCGCCGGCGTCCATCACCACCTTTTGCACAAAACCCACCACCATGCCCTTGGCGTCCGCCACACTGGCGGTAGCGAGCGTGACGGGCGGATTGGGCAGGCTGCTCAGCGCGATCATTCCGCTGCTGCTGTTCATGCCCGGCGCGGGATCCGCCAAGGCGTGATCAATGAAACCGGGCGCCGCCAGCATCAGCATCGCCGCGCCGCAAACAATTGTCCGGATCGCGTTCATGGTGCTACTCCTTGCCCCCGCCGCAGAGCCGTAAACGGCCATGCCGGTACCCCGGTTCCGCGCCGCACGGGCCGGAACCGGGACTTGGTAAGGGAGTTCCCACTACACGTCATTCAGGGAAAGGAATTTCCATGGGCACCATTTTAATCGTCATCCTGCTTCTGCTGCTCCTGGGCGCCTGGCCGTCCTGGCCCTATAGCCGGGGCTGGGGCTACTACCCGTCCAGCACCCTGGGCCTGGTCCTGGTTGTGGTGCTGGTGCTGGCGCTGCTGGGACGCATTTAACCCGGACGGTCATGGCAAGAAAAAAGCTTCTCGAAGACATCAAGGTCCGGCCGGCCCGGATTTACCGGCTGCCGGGCGATGTGATGCGGGATCGCCGCTTCGACGATTTCGAAAGGCTGGAAATTCTGCGGGCCTGGCTGGACGACACGGCGGCGGCGGCGCTGACGCCGCAAATCGAAATCGCCATCCGGGAATTGGAAAATCGCAGGCCGGTCCCTTCGGACCATGCTGCGGAATAGGAGACTGCAATGGCAACGGTAAACGATCACGACCATCCGGTTGATCTGGGCGCCGAGGAGGCGCGTCAGGGCAAGGAATTGGGCTCGGTGCGCTGGGTCTTGCGTATCAGCCTGGGTCTGGCGGTTTTGGCGGGCCTCGTCCTCTATTTCAGCTACGCCAATTTCTTCCACACTTGATCTCCCCTCGGGGAGATCAAGTATCCCCCTCTTGACGGGGAAGCGTTGGGCCGTCACCTAGGGTGCCTCTGGCAGAGGTTTCCTCAGGTTGCGCAGCGCCCAACTCTCCATCGTCGTGCCCACCTACAAGGAGCGGGGCAATGTCGCCGAGCTGGTGCGGCGGCTCGATCTCGCCCTGGCCGGCATCGCCTGGGAAGCCATTTTTGTTGACGACAATTCGCCCGACGGCACCGGCGATGCGGTAAAGGCCATCGGCGCCGCCGACATGCGGGTGCGCTGCATTCGCCGGGTGGGGCGGCGCGGCCTGGCGGGCGCCTGCATCGAGGGCATGCTGTCCTCGTCCGCGCCCTATGTCGCGGTGATAGACGCCGACCTGCAGCATGATGAAAAAGTCCTGCCCGCCATGCTGGCGAAGCTCGAAAGCGGGAGTGCGGATCTGGTGACGGGTTCGCGCTATGTCGAAGGCGGCAGCGCCGCCAGCTTCTCGGGCAAGCGCGGCGCGATTTCCCGCCTGGCAACCAGGCTCACCCATCATCTGGTGGGCACCGATCTCAGCGATCCGATGTCGGGATTCTTCATGATGCGGCGCGACCGGCTAGACGCCATTGCGCCCCGCCTGTCGCCGGTCGGATTCAAGATCCTGCTCGACATTGCCGCCACGTCGGGCGAGCGCCTGCGCATCGCCGAGCAGCCTTATGAATTCGGCGAACGCTTCGACGGCGAATCCAAATTCAACGCCCAGGTCGGCGTCGAATTCCTCGGATTGCTGCTGGCCAAGATGACGGGCGACCTGGTGGATCCGCGTTTCATCTTTTTCGCCATTGTCGGCACGCTGGGGCTGGCGGTGCACCTGATTGTGCTGAAACTTTGCCTGGCCTTCCTGCCCGCCCAGCCCGATCTTTTCCAGATTGCCCAGATCGCCGCCACCCTTGTGGCGATGACCAGCAACTTCCTGCTCAACAATGAGCTGACCTATCGCGACCGCCGCCTCAAGGGCTTCGGCGCCTTGCGCGGATTTTTTCTGTTCTGCCTGATCGGTTCGGTCGGGGCGCTGGCCAATGTCGACCTGGCGTCCTGGCTGTACACAAACCGCGAAGTCTGGTGGCTGGCGGGCGCGGCGGGCGCCATCATGGGCGCCTTGTGGAATTACGCCATGTCCACGCTCTTCGTCTGGCGCGCGCGTTGAGCGCCCGCCCCTTGAACGTGAGCCCGGTGAGTCTGGCGCCGCGCCTGACGCTTTTTTCCGTTCTTGCCGCCCGCGCCCTGATGTCGGCACTGGTGCCGCTGACCGCTGACGAAGCCTATTACTGGCTGTGGTCCAAGCATCTGGATGCCGGCTATCTCGATCATCCCCCGGCGATCGCCTGGGCGATCCGCGCCGGCACCATGCTGCTGGGCGATACCCCGCTCGGGGTGCGTGCCTGCGGCATCCTTCTGTCGGCGCTGACCACGTTCTTTGTCTGGGAAGCCGCCCGCACGCTGCTCAAGGACGAAGCCCGCGCCTTTGCCGCTGCCCTGCTGTTCAACCTGACGCTGATGATCGGGGTTGAGATGCTGGCCGCAACGCCCGACACGCCTTCCATCGCCACCAGCGCGGCGCTGCTTTTCTGCCTCGCCCGTCTGCAGCAAAGCGGGCAGGCCCGATGGTGGTTGTGGGCCGGGGTTGCCGCCGGCCTGTCGCTGCTGTCGAAATATTCCGCTTTTTTCCTGCTCGCCGGCGCCTTTCTGTGGCTGGTGCTGTCGCCGCGCGCGCGCGGCTGGCTGAAAACGCCATGGCCGTGGAGCGCGGCGCTGCTGGCGCTGCTGATATTTCTGCCCAACCTCTATTGGCAGACAAATCACGATTGGGAGACATTCGCCTTTCAGTTCGGGCGCGTCGTCGGCCATCAGTGGACCGGCCGCTTTCTGCTGGAATTTCTCGGCGCCCAGCTCGGGCTTGCATCGCCCTTCATATTCATTCTCGGCGTGGCGGGCCTGGTGCAGGCGCGGCGAGACAGCGATCTGTTTCTTCCCGCCATGCTGGTTTGGCCGGCGGTGGCGTATTTTTTCGTCCATGCGCTGCATGACCGGGTGCAGGGCAACTGGCCGGGATTTCTCTATCCCGACCTGGCCATCCTGGCCGTTTCCCAATTCCGCGCTGCCGGCTGGCGAAAATGGTGCGCCTGGGCAGCAGCGCCGGTCGCGGCTGCCTTGCTGCTCCTGACCTGCGCGCAGGCGCTTACGGGCTTTATTCCGCTGGGCGGCCGCGATCCGCTGGCGCGCCTTCTGGGCGTCGGCTTCAAGCCGGTGGCCGACAGCCTTCTGGGCGCGGCGCGCATCGCCCATGCCGGGGCGATCCTCACCACCGATTATGAAACCACCGCCTGGCTGCGCTTTTACGAGCCCGGCCTGAAGGTGGTTCAGCTTGGCGAAACCTATCGCTATCCCTCCGCGCCGATGCCGGATGCGGCCCTGATGCGGGGCCCGCTGCTCTATTTCGTAGAGCGCAAGCGCGACCAGAGCGATCAGGTGCGCAAATACTATTCCTCGGTATTGCTGGCGACGGGCTTGCGCATCGGCCGCGCCGACTCCGAAATCGCGCTTTACAAGATCTATCTTGTTGACGCGGCAAGAGGCCCGGTTCCGGGCCGGATGCCTTGATTTCTCAGGGGTGGGAAGTGAGCGGACAACCGAAGCGGGCTGTCGAAGGGGCTGGGGGCGTTCCGCATCGGACGTCCGCTCGCAGGTAATAATGGCCGGGCATATTGTTCGTTCCCCGGCCGCTCAAATTATTTCACATTTTTTGCGCATGGACCGGAGAAGCCTGGGAAACTGGGCTGGCGGCCGGCTCGGGACCGGCGGAAACAAACAGCAATGCCGCCAGCAGCAGGCCGGCGATCGCGCTTTCGATGGGATGTTCCAGAATGGGAGCAGGTAATCGCATGTCACCACCTTCTAGGCAGGAGGGCGTCCACGCAGCGCACCGGAAAAGGCACTGACGATCAACAGGATCACGAAAACGATCAACAGCAGTTTGGCGATGCTGGCGGCCAGTCCCGCAAGGCCGAAAAAGCCCATATAGCCGGCGACCAGCGCCAGGATCAGAAACGTAAGTGCCCAACCAAGCATGATTTTCCTCCGTTGCACGAGGAAAACGATGGCGCTTGGACGAAGTTCCCTTCGCGGCCGCAAGGACGGCTATTTTTTGTTTTTGTTGCGGTTGAGAAACAGGTTGGTGACGCCGAGCAGGCCCGCGCCCACCACCGCGGCCCAGGGCGTCTCGCGCGCCAGGGCGGTGAAAATCGAATTCATCAACTCGCGGCCGCCGCCTTCCTGTGGCGGTTTTTTGGGCCGGCTGGTGGAAGCGATCAGCGCCCACAACAGCGGCGGCAGCAGGAAGATGGCGCCCGCGACGGCATAGCCGGACGCGGCGCCAATATACGGCGTCAGCGCGGCGGCAATGGCAAGGCCGAACAGGCCGATGCCGAAAAACACCAGCGCGATGGCCGCCGCCACAAAAACCAGCTTTGCGCTTAGCCGCGCGAACATGAAACCCCCGAATATCGCCAGATTAGGGCATCAGCCTTAACAGGGGATTTGCCGTCTCTCAACGCCGAAGAAAAATCGCGCCCAGAAAGGCGCCGATGCCGCCGGCGATCAAAAGCGAGGTGATGGGCTGGTCCCGCACATGCAGGCGCAGATTTTCGGCGTTTTCCTCAGCCCATTCCTCGGCGTCTTCCTTGAATTCGCCCGCCGCCTGCTTGGCCTCGCGGGCGGCTTCCTCGGCCAGCCGCATGGCGCGGTCTGCGACATCTTCGGCGCCTTTGAGCGCGGCCCGGGCGCGCTCCGAGGCGGCGCTGCTGACATCGCCGGCCAATCCCTTCATGTCTTCCTGCAGCGCCTCGAAGTCCCGGCGCAGCGCGGTCAGCCGGTTATCAACTGTGGACACGGATTTTTTTCTGGTAGCCATGACAATCTCCAATACGAAACACGATAAAAATATATTCGCTTCCTACGCGGCCTGCTTGGCGACGGGATGGAAGAACAGGGCCTGACCCACCGTTGCCTGCACGGTTTCGGGCAGGAACGGCTTGGCGATCAGGTAAGTCGGCTCCGGCCGCTCGCCGGTCAGCAGCTTTTCCGGATAGGCGGTGATGAAAATCACCGGAATGTCGAAGGCGGAGAGAATTTCGCTCACCACATCAATGCCCGAGCCGCCTTCGCCCAGGTTGATGTCGGCCAGCACCAGGCCGGGACGCTCGGAATGGGCCTTGGCCACCGCTTCGTCTTTGGTGGATGCCACGGCCACGACCTTGTGTCCCAATTCGGTGACCAGGTTTTCCAGGTCCATGGCGATGATCGGCTCATCCTCGATGATCAGCACCCGGCTGGCCAACTGGGCGTCGATGGTTTTTTGGGCGTCCAGGATGGCCTTTTCGATGTCCTCGGGGCTCTCATCAATGATGAAAGCGGCCTCTTCCGGGCTGAAGGCTTCCACGGCGGTCAAAAGCAGGGCCGCCCGCTTGGAGGCCGACAGGGCGCGAAGGCGGTTTTCCGGGGTTTTTGCCCCCGGACTGTCCTCCTCGGCGTCGAAATGCTCGGCGCCGCTCTGCCAGATGGCATGGAACAGGCGGTAAAGGCCGACCCGGGGGGGTACTCCCTCGGCCAACGCTTCATCCCCGGCCAAAAGGGCCTGCAAAGCGGCCCGGACATGGGCGTCGCCCGACTGTTGGGACCCCGTCAGGGCCCTGGCGTACCGGCGCAGATAGGGCAGATGGGGCGCAAGGGTCTGCGTCATGCTCATGAAAAAGCTCCTTCGAGGTAGGAAAGCGTGAAATGGCAACTGACGCCAGCCGAAAAAGTTCCATACTGGCCGGAACCTTTCGAATAGGGGGGCGTTTGGCTCTTTAAGGGCGAAACCGGGGCGGAATGAACCTTTCAATGCGGGACGTGCCCGCAGAAACCGCATCGGGACAGGGCCCCTCAGGCATGACGCAGCAATGGGAAACGACCGTGGCTAACGAAGAAAAGCCGACAGAAAAGGCCCGCGCTGTCCGGGCCCGCCAGCGCGCCATAGGGCGCGAGCTGCGCCGCATGTATGACGATGTCGCCCAGGAGCCGATCCCGGACGATTTCATGGACCTGCTTCGCAAGATTGACGAAGCCGAAGAGTCCAAGGGCGGGAAGAAGGTGTCCTGATGCCCATTCCCGCACCCTCCATGCCCAACCGCACCGCCGACCGTCCGGAAGACGGCGACTTCAAGACCGAGCTCCTGGCTTTGATCCCGTTCCTGCGCGCCTTTGCCCGTTCGCTGACCGACAACCAGGAAGGCGCCGACGATCTCGCCCAGGAAACCCTGGTCAAGGCCTGGCAGAGCCGCGCCACCTTCATTCCCGGCACCAATCTCAAGGCCTGGCTTTTCACCATCCTGCGCAACCAGTTTTATTCCGACCGCCGCAGGGCCTGGCGTCAGGCGCCCTGGGACCAGGAAGCGGCCGAACGGATTCCCGGCGGCGGCGAGGACCAGTTGTTCTCGGCCCAGCTTTCCGACACGGCGCGCGCCCTGCGTTGCCTTTCCGACGAGCAGCGCGAAGCCTTGATTCTGGTGGGCGCCGGCGGGTTTTCCTATGAAGATGCCGCGGGCATCTGCAAATGCGCCATCGGCACCGTCAAGAGCCGGGTCGCCCGCGCGCGCAAGGCGCTGATGGAAATTCTGGACGGCGATGATACGCTGGGCAATGTCGCGCGCCCGGCTGAGGGGGACGCCGCACGTGAGATCATGTCGCAGCTGGACCGACTTTCATCGCCCGAATTCGGGGCTCTAGGTGGAAAACGCCGTCCGAAATAGCGCAGCCGATATCCTGTCAGCATCCGATGTCTCGCAACGCGGCTGGACGACGCTGCGGCGGCGGCTGCTGCTGATCGTCACCATTGCGCTGCTGCCGATCGCGCTGGTCAGCCTGTTTCAGGGCATCGCGCGCGTCCAGCGCGACGTGGACGATGTGCGCGTCCAGCTGTCCCAGTCGGCGCGCACCTCCGCCGGGAATTATCAAAGCGTCTTCAGTTCCGGCGAACAGATCATGCGGGCCATGGGCAGCCTGGCCGATGTGCGCCAGATGAACGGCAATTGCGACTCCATCCTGGCCGACGCCATGATCGGGGTGAGCTATTTCACCAACCTGTCGCGCGCCGATGCCTCCGGCATGCTGGCCTGCTCGGCGCTGCCGTTGGCCAAGGGTATCAACATAAGCACGCAAGTGACGTTTCAGCAGGCGCGGAAATCCGATGGCCTGGTGGTCAGTCCGCTTCTGCTCAGCCGCGCCACGGGCCTGAAGGTGGTCGGATCGCAGATCGCGCTGCACAAGCCGGACGGCAGTTTCGACGGCACGCTCGCCATCACGCTCGACCAGCACTGGTTCGATTATCTGCTGCACGAGCATCCGGTGCCCGCCGGCGCCGTGATCGCGGTGTTCGACCGCAACGGCGTGGTGCTGGCCAGCAACGATGCCAATGTGGGGCGCGCCCTGACCGATGCCGCGCTCAAGGCCGGCGCGCCGGATGGCGCGTCGCTGGATACCCGCGACACGGGCGGCAATGCCTGGCATTTCGGCCTGGCCTCGCTCAACGGCAACAATATCTTTGTCGCCTTCGGCATGCGCGAAAACCGCCTGTTCGGACAGACCTATCTGCATGTCGGAATAGATTTCCTGCTGCCGATTTTCATGATCCTGTTCGCCTGGGGCGCGATCTGGATCGCCACCGACCGCCAGGTGACGCACTGGATCACCTATTTGCGCCGTATCGCCTCGGCCTATCGCAGCGGCCATTACGCCATCCGGCCCGACCTGGTGGGCGCGCCGGCCGAATTCCAGCTTCTGGGCGATGCCATGAGCGAGATGGCCGACAATATCCAGGATCGCGACCGGCGCCTGCGCGACGCCGTCAACCTCAAATCCACCCTGATCAAGGAAATCCATCACCGGGTGAAGAACAATCTGCAGATCGTGATGAGCCTGCTGTCCATCCAGGCCAACCAGGTCAAGGACCCCGGCGCCCGCGAGGCCCTGATGCAGGCCCAGACCCGCATCAATGCGCTGGCGCTGGTGCACCGCATCCTCAATGAGCTGGAAGACCAGTCCACCCTGGATCTGCGGCAACTGCTTGAGGAATTGTCGCGCCAGATCGCCGAGGGCATGGGCGACACCGACCATGTCCGGATCGAGGTGGATGTTCCCCATATGGTGGTCGCCAGCAGCGTGGCGGTGGCGCTGGCGCTGTTCACGGTCGAGGCGCTGACCAACATCTACAAGCATGCCTATCCCTTGCGGGCGCGGGGCGTGATCCGGGTCAGCCTCAAGCCGGAAGGGCCGGGCAAGCTGCGCCTGGCCATCGCCGATGACGGTACCGGCTTTCACATGGACGAGGCGGGCAAGAGCGTCGGCTCCCGCCTGATCCGCACCTTCGGCGCCCAGCTGGGCGGCGTGGCCTCCGTCACCTCCGAGGCGGGACGGGGCACGGTGGTGGCGCTGACTTTTCCCGACCCGACCCACAAGGAAGACGCCGTGCCGGCGTAAAGCCAGGGAAAAAGCCGCTTTTTTGGGCGCCCGGCCCTCGCAAAATGCATGGCTTTCCGGCCGCGCCTTACCTATATGTCGCTCGGCATTTTTGAAGGTTGATGGGCATGGCGGACAGTTTCGATGTGGTGGTGATTGGCGGCGGCCCGGGCGGCTACAATGCCGCCATCCGGCTGGGCCAGCTCGGCCTCACCGCCGCCTGCATTGACAGCCGCGGCAGCTTCGGCGGCACCTGCCTGAATGTCGGCTGCATTCCCTCCAAGGCCCTTCTGCACGCCAGCGAGCGCTTTCACGAAGCGCAGACGGATTTCGCCAAGCTGGGCATCAAGGCCAAGGTCGAACTCGACCTGCCCGCCATGATGGCGCAGAAAACCAAGGTGGTGGGCGAGCTCACCAAGGGCGTCGAATTTCTCTTCAAGAAGAACAAGGTCGAAGGCATTGTCGGCACCGGCTGCATTACCGCGCCGGGAAAAATCTCCGTCACGCTGGCCGATGGCAAGACCCGCGAACTGACCGCCAAGCACTTCATCATCGCCACCGGCTCCGATGTCGCGCCGCTGCCCGGCGTCACGGTGGATGAAAAACAGATCGTCTCCTCCACCGGCGCCTTGTCGCTCACTTCGGTGCCGAAGAAATTGCTCGTGGTTGGCGCCGGCGTGATCGGGCTGGAACTGGGCTCGGTGTGGAAGCGCCTGGGCAGCGAGGTCACGGTGGTGGAATTCCTCGACCGCGTCACGCCGGGCATCGACCTGGAAGTCTCCAAGGCTTTCCAGCGCATTCTCACCAAGCAGGGCTTCACCTTTCAGCTTTCGACCAAGGTCACCGGCGTCGAGAAAAAGAATAATGGCCTGGCTGTGACGGTGGAACCGGCGGCGGGCGGCGAGAAAAGCGTGATCGAGTGCGATGTGATGCTGGTCGCCATCGGCCGCATTGCCTACACCGCCGGCCTTGGGCTGGACGCGGTGGGCGTGACGCTGGACAAGCGCGGCCGCGTCGTCACCGACCATCATTACCGCACCAATGTGCCGGGCATTTATGCCGTGGGCGATTGCCGCGAAGGCCCGATGCTGGCCCACAAGGCCGAGGATGAAGCGGTGGCCTGCGCCGAGCTGATCGCCGGCAAGGCCGGGCATGTGAATTACGACGTGATTCCCTCGGTGGTCTATACCTTCCCGGAAGTCGCCACGGTGGGCAAGAACGAGGAAGAACTCAAAGCCGCGGGCACCCTCTACAAGATCGGCAAGTTTCCCTTCACCGCCAATGCCCGCGCCAAGACCATCATGGCCACCGACGGCTTTGTGAAGATTCTCGCCGATGCCAAGACCGACAAGGTGCTGGGCTGCGCCATCATCGGGCCGGAAGCCGGAAACCTGATGGCCGAAGTGGCGCTGGCGATGGAATTTGGCGCTTCGTCCGAGGACATCGCCCGCACCTGCCATTCCCATCCCACGCTCACCGAGGCCGTCCGCCAGGCGGCCATGGGTGTTGAAGGTTGGACAATGCAAATGTGACAGCGCGCCAGCGCGGTCCTTTTTGTCCCTGAGTGCGTCGCTCATGGGCTGAGTGCCCACTTCGCTCCTCGCTCCTGCTCAGGAACAAAAATTCCTCGCGCTGGTATTATTTCTTAGCCAGTTTCACATGCTCGGGCCGCGGCCCCATGCCAACGAAGCGCGCCGGAATCCGCCGCAATAGCGGATAGCGGTCGAACAGCTTCAGGAACCAGGGCGGATTGGGCGTGCGGTCCGATTTCAGCACCGCCGGTTCCAGGAAACGGTTCTGCACCAGAAGCTGGAATGCCTGGATGATCCGGGTGGGAAACATCCGCCGCGCCTGGACCTTTTTCAGGTCGCTGAATTTCGGCACGCCCTTTTGCAGCACCGGCCCCAATATATTGGCCGTCGCCACCGCATCCTGGATCGCCAGGTTGATGCCCACGCCGCCCACCGGCGACATGGCGTGCGCCGCATCGCCGATGCACAGCAGGCCCGGCCGCGCCCATTCTTCCAGCCGGTTGACGGCCACCGTCAGGAGCTTGACCTGGTCGAAGTCCGTGATCGCCTGGTCCACCCGGTCCGCGGCAAAACCGGCAATGGCTTTCAGCCGGGCGCGGAATTTGGAAAGTCCCTCCGCCTTGATCGCATCATGGGCGCCCTTGGGAATGACCAGGGCGCATTGCCAGTAATCGCCGCGATACAGCATCACGAACATCTGCCCGCCCTGCAGCCGGCCGATCACATCCACCGGGTCGCCCGGCTGCATCGGCAGGCGCAGCCACAGCACGTCGAACGGCGCCCCCAGGTCATTGACCTTCAGGCCCGACTTGTCGCGCAGGATGGAACCGCGCCCGTCGGCCGCCACGGTCAGCCCCGCCCTGATCTGCAGATGGCCTTGCGGACCGGTGGCGACGATGCCGGCGATGCGGTCATTCTGCGCCAACAGGTCCTTGGCCTCGGTCTGCATCAGCAGGTGAAAATTGGGAAATTGCCGGGCCTTGCCCGCCAGGAAATCCAGAAAATCCCATTGCGGCATCATGGCGATGAACTTGCAAACGGTCGGCAGGTGGCTGAGATCGCCAAACTGGAAATGCCGGTCGCCGATATCAATGCCCACGCGGGTGATGCGCGAATGGGGCAGCTTCAGGAATTCCTCCAGCAGTCCCAGCTCATGCATCACCTGCAGGGTCGAGGGATGTACCGTGTCGCCGCGAAAATCGCGCAGGAAATCCTGGTGCTTTTCCAGCACCGTGACATCCACCCCGGCCCGCGCCAGCAGATAGCCCAGCATCATCCCGGCCGGGCCGCCGCCCGCGATCACGCAGGTTGTCGAAAGATTTTCCATCAATTCATCATCCCCGCACGCACCGCCCTTATCAAGCGCGCCCGCCCGCCCTATATTGCCGGGGCAACAATCTTGAAAAGGAGGTGATCCAGTGTCTCATTGTCATTTCAGCCGGGGTGCCCGGAACTGGATTTCCAACATTCGCGGGGTCCACGCCTAGGCGTCCTAGCGACGACAATGCGAAAGGCCGGGCTGTCGCTTGCGATAGGCCCGGCCTTTCTTTTTTTAGGAGATGGTGGCCCCGGTCTGAGTCGAACAGACACGTCCCTTTCGGAACAACGGATTTTAAGTCCGGTGCGTCTACCAGTTCCGCCACGGGGCCCCTGCGCACACTCAAATACTTAGGATCGCCGGCAGGTGCAAATCACCTGTGTTTGCCGCCAACCGCCGGCAAGAGCCTGCCCGGGCGCATCGGGCAGGTCGGTCTCTGGAATTGATTGGGAGGTTAGATGGCGGTTAGGGGAGTATCCAAAGCTGTTCGGCGCTGAATTTTCGCGACGGCGGTGAGCAGGTCGTGGACGCTTTGCGGGGTCAGTGACGCCGGATTGAATTTCCCCTTCGCGTTAATGACGTCCAAAATGGCCTTGTCCGTTGGAGCCAGAGAACGGGCGCACATGTTCCAGTCGCTGAATAACCGCTTTTCAACGGGACCCTGGAAAATGATATGAGGGTCCCTGTGCCGCCGATCGCAGGAAATTCGCGCATATGTATTCCGGACTGAATCCACCGGGCCCTCAAGCGTCTGCAAAAAGCAGCCCTGGATGGTGAGCAGCAGGCCGGTCAATCCGTCATCCTTGTTGTTCCGGATTGAGCTTTTCACGATCTGCTGAACAACACTGTCAAGATCGGAAACGATCGATGGCGTTTGACTGCTTCGGTAGTAGAGCCGGTAAAGCTGGCGCACAGCTGCTCCTTGTTCGTGCTTTTCTCTTGGTCTCCCTTCCTATGCTCGAAATGTTAAAATGTGGCCCCGAAACCCGGAACAGAGAGAAAGTCTGGATGGGCCGGTTGTATCCGGCCGTCCGGGCCGAAATTCCTTGCAAGACCGCTTCGCCGTTCCTTCTAGGTAGTTGTACCGATGGCCTTGAGAGGGTTCGTCACGGTCCATTTGCCCTGCGCGATTGGCGATGCCTGTCCGCTTTGAGTCAAAAGCGGAGCCCTTGGCTCCCACGCCATCCAGGTCTCGGGCGCCAATATCGGGCTGCTGGCGATCCTGGGCGGGGATGTGGTGTTCGATACCGCCAATGCCTCGGATCCGCGCGATCGCTCCGTGCCGGTTGTCTTTACGGTGCGCGGCGAATTGCTGGAGAGCAATCCGGAGATCGTCACCGCTTATGTCGCCCAGAATATCCGCACGGCGCGCTGGGCCAAGGCCAATCCGGCCGAAGCGCGCCGCTATATCGCGCGCGACACCGGGGTGACCGAGGAGGATGCGGCGGTGGGCTATTCACCCTCGCTCACCTCCCAGCTGGAGCCGTCGCTGGATCCGACGCTCGTGGCGGCCCTTGAGCATCAGAAGAACTTCCTTTTCCGCGAAGGCTTCCTGAAGAAGGATTTCTCCATCGCGGAATTCATCGCGCCCGGACCGCTCGCCGCCGCCAAGAAAATTGTCGACGCTGAAGAAGCACAGAGAGCCGCCTGAGGCGGTTCGGGCACGCGGCGCCGGAATGCAGATTCCGTCTGGCGCGTGCCTGCCGCGTCAGTTGCGGACGAGCCGCTTGGCCTTCTTGCGCGCGGGCAACGCCGCCGCCTCGGCCAGCGACGTGTTGTCGAGGATGGCGGAGGCGGCATCCCGTACTTCCCGCATCAGCCGGCGCACTTCGCAGGTCTTTTCGTTATCGCAATCATCGCAGCGACGGTAAAAGGCGACGCTGGCGCAGGGCAGGGGCGCCAACGGTCCGTCAACCGCGCGAACAATCCGGGCGATGGAGATCTCGGCCGCCGGCAACGCCAGCATGTAACCGCCGTCCCGGCCACGGGTGCTGTGAACCAGCCCCCGGCCGCGCAATTCGAACAGGATAAGATCGAGAAACTTGCGGGGAATATTCTGACTTTGGGCGATCTCGTTGGCATGCAACAATTCGCCGTTTTTCGCGCGCGCCAAAGTGAGGAGCGCCTTGATCGCGTATTTTGCCTTTTGCGACAGCATGCCGCCTCTCCTAAAGGCGCCCGGCCCTGCAGCGCAAGCCATAAATATCCAGCGGCGGAAATAGTTCAACAATTTCAATTTTGACGGGATCCGGCATGCGGGCACTGCGCCTTCCGCGAAAGATGGGGAACACCATGCCCAATCTGGCAGACCAAGCATCTGCGCTTGTTCTGCAAAATCCCTGGCCGCCATCGCCGACACCTGCAAAACCAATGGCAGCCGGGCACGCGCTGATGTCCGCAAGACTCGACTGGATTGCGCGTTGATAGTAACTAGAAGCAGCGATCTTCCTTGGGGGCGAGCCTGCCGCCGCAAATTCAGACCCTACGCGATTGCGATTCGCTTGCCTGTTTCGCGCGGGAATCGGGTTCAAACCGGGACCGGCGTGGCAGGATTGCTGGCGGCCTATTGACCTTGGCGGTACATCTGGTGGTCGTGGCCGCTCTGGTATCCGGTGTGCAAAGGGCGCCTGCGATTTTCAATCAGGCGCCCATCATCGTTGCCATCTCCAAAAGCAGGCCCCGGCCGCCCGTCGAAGTGATGCTGGTTCCAAAATTGATACCGGCTCCCGTGTTCCGGGAAGCGCCACCGCAATTCGTTATTGCGCCGGAGCCTGCGCCCGTTGCCGGCCCCACCGCCGCCGCGCCGCCGCCGCCCAGTGCGGCGCCGCGGCCTGCGGGCCGGGTCGACGCGGCCTTTCTGGCGCTGATCCAGGCGCATCTGACCCGCTACAACACCTATCCGCCCGATGCCGTCATTCACCGCATCGAAGGCACGGTGTATCTGCATTTCATCATGGACGCCAAGGGCCGCGTGCTGTTTTCGGAAATCGCCAAAAGCTCCGGCTCCACGGTGCTCGATGCGCAGGTGCTGGCATTGATCCAGAAGGCCCAGCCCATGCCGCCCATACCGGCATACCTGAATGCCGACCATGTCAATTTGCTGGTGCCGGTCACGTTCAAGCTATCGCACCAATGACCCCGGGCTGAAAGCGCGCGGCCCGGGCGGCTATGCAGCCATCCCCCTCAACTGGTACAAAAGCAGAAATATCCGGGCGGCATTTTGCCGGCTTATTGCAAATGGATGGGTGGGATTTTGGAAAACAGGGAAATCAACATGCTCATGTTTGCCCGCAACTCCGGCACCAACATGACCTATCCCGCCGGAAGCATCGTGTTCCGGGAAGGCGATGCCGGAACGCACGTCTATGTGGTGCAATCCGGCGTCATCGAGATCGTGACGCACGACAAGGTGGTTGATGTTTGTGGCCCGAATGATGCGATCGGCTTCATGTCCATGATCGACGGCGGGGTGCTCACCGCGACAGCCCGGGTGCGGGAAGCCGCGGAGCTTTCGATCATTGACGAACGAAAATTCCGCTTCATGATCGATGAAGTGCCGAATTTCGCCTATTACATCATGAAGGCGATGGCGCACCGCATCCGGGGCATGCGGGAAATTATTTGATGCCAGCGCGCGCAATTGCGATCCCGTCGATAGGGCGCTTCGGGCCTCGGGCTGCTTCAGGCATTCATTTCCAGCCTATTGCGTAAAACCCGAATACATTTGCCGCGACCAAAAACCAATACAATCCCTTCAGCCAATAGCTGCCGGCACGGTACTCATCGATGAAGCCTTTGAAAAAGCCGAGCACGGTTCCCTCGAAAGGTCCCCAAGCCCACATGGGAGCACTTTGCCTTCCGGCGGGCATTGATCTTGATCAGGTCGTTTTCAAACTGCAGCGGTGCCTAGGCGCCCCCGCCATTTGTATAAGCCATTGATTTCAAACACATAGAAACGGCATGCTCAACCGCAGGTTGTTGTCGTTTGACATGGGACCGGCGCTGGGTATTGTGCGCGGCCTTTCCGGCATTTGCCGCCAATTTTCCGAGGACCAATGACCAAGCGCGCCAATTCCAAATACAAGCTCGATCGCCGCATGGGCGAGAATATCTGGGGCCGTCCCAAGAGCCCGGTCAACAAGCGCTCCTATGGTCCGGGCCAGCATGGCCAGCGCCGCGCCAAGAAACTTTCCGACTATGGCACCCAGCTTCAGGCCAAGCAGAAGCTCAAGGGCTATTACGGCAACATCACCGAGCGGCAATTCCGCAAATATTACACCGACGCCTCGCGCCGTCCCGGCGACACTGGCGAGAACATGATCGGCCTGCTCGAGACCCGCCTCGACACCGTCGTCTATCGTTCGAAATTCGTGCCCACGCCCTTCGCCGCCCGCCAGCTGGTCAGCCACGGCCATGTGCGCGTCAATGGCCGCAAGGTCACCATCGCCTCCTATCATGTCACTGCCAAGGACGCGATCGAACTGGGCCCCAAGGCCAAGGACATGGCGCTGGTGCTGGAAGCCAGCAAAAGCGGCGAGCGCGACACGCCCGACTTCCTGGAAGTGGACCATGGCAAGATGACCACCAAGCTGTTGCGCGTCCCCAAGCTGGCGGATGTTCCCTATGCCGTGCAGATGGAACCGCATCTGATCGTGGAATTCTATTCGCGGTAGATTTTGGACATATCGGCAATGCAAAAGCCCGCGAAGCTGCTTCGCGGGCTTTTTCTTTTGTCCCATCACGCTAAGCTGGCGCCATGAGCTACACACTTTACGGCGATCTTGGATCGGGCGCCTTCAGCGCCGAAGCGGCGCTGGCCGAGACCGGCGCGGCGTATAATTTCGAACTGGTCTCGCTGGAAAAAAATGAGCAGAAAGCGCCCGCCTTTCTCGCCATCAATCCCAGCGGCAAGATTCCGGCGCTACGCCTGCCCGAGGGCGATATCGTCACCGAATCCGCCGCCATTCTGCTCACCCTGGCCGATCATTTCCCCCAGGCCCGACTTTTGCCGCCCGGCGGCGGCAGCGAACGCGCCCGCGCCTATCGCTGGCTGGCCTTCATGGCGGGCGAGATCTATCCCATGGTCGAGATCGTGGATTATCCCGAGCGGTTTATTGCCCAGGAGCCGGCGGCGGACAGATTGCGCGAATCCGCCCGCGACCGGGTGCGCGAGCGCATCTTTCTGATCGAACGGGCCGCGGCAGGCCCCTTCATCCTGCAAAGCGGTTTTTCAATCCTGGATATCTATGCCGCCATGTTCACGCGCTGGAGCATCGGGCGGCAATGGCGCGAGACGAACATCCCGCGCCTGAACGCACTCGCGGAAACGGTGGCGCGGCGTCCGGCCATCGCGCCGGTCTGGGCGCGGCACTTCAACCGCGGCCTGGCCTAGACGCTTTCCAGCGCCACGCCCTTTTCGGTGAGAAACGGCTTTAGCTCCTCGCCCTCGAACATCTCGCGCAATATGTCGGCGCCGCCGACAAACTCGCCCTTGACGTAAAGCTGGGGAATGGTGGGCCAGTTGGAAAACACCTTGATGCCTTCGCGCACTTCCGGGTCGGCCAGAACGTCCACGGCTTTGAACTTGACGCCCGTCTTGCCCAGAATCTGCACCGCCATGGCTGAGAATCCGCATTGCGGAAAGACCGGCGTGCCCTTCATATAGAGCAGCACATCGTTATTCTTTACATCATCGGCAATGCGGGCCTGGACGTCGGACATGGGACTATCCCTTTCAATGGCAGGCCCTGATCTAAGCATGCGGGCGCGCAGGGTCAAGGTTGAGGCATGAACCCCGTTTTTCCGCCCGCTTTGGCCGCTTCCATTGCGCAAATGCTGGAAGGCGTCTCACGCAAAGACCTTGCCCAGCGCGCGGTCAAGCAGTCCGCGGCTTACCGCGCCGGACAGAACTCGGGCGGCATCGCCGGCCGGGATGATGCCCTGGCCTATCTGCTGGCCCGCGCCCCCGCCACTTTTGCCGCCAGCGCCGCCGTCTTTGCCCGCATAAGGGAAATTGCGCCGGATTTTGCACCCCAAAGCCTTGCCGATATCGGCGCGGGCCCCGGCACCGCCGCCTGGGCCGCGATGGCGGCATGGGCCTCCCTCACAACCGTCAGCATGCTGGAGCCCAATGCCCATTTCCGCGAGCTGGCGCAGAAGCTCATGCCCCAGGCCAGCATCATCGCCGGCGATCTGGGCGCGGACAAGACCGGCGCCGATCTGGTGGTCGCCGCCTATGTATTGGCCGAACAGCCCGAGCGCATTGCCGGCGCCATCGCCTGCGATTTGTGGAAGATAACCGGCAAGATGCTGGTGCTGGTCGAACCCGGCACGCCGCAGGGCTTTGCCCGCATCCGCGCGGCGCGCGCCGCCCTGATCGCAGCCGGCGCCCACATCGCCGCGCCCTGCACCCACGACAAAGCATGTCCGATGAGCGGAGATGACTGGTGCCATTTCTCCCAGCGCTTGCCGCGTTCGCGCGATCACATGACCCTCAAGGACGCATCGGTGCCGTTCGAGGATGAGCGCTACTCCTATGTCGTGGCGACCCCGGAAAAAATTTCCTCGGGCGCGCGCATCATCAAGCCGCCGGTGGAAAGCAAGCCCGGCATCGTGCTTCCGCTTTGCGATGAAACCGGCCTGCGCAATCCCTTCGTCGCAGGGCGCGACAAGGAAGCTTATCGCGCCGTGCGCAAGCTGGAATGGGGTGACTGGGTTCGCTAGCCCTTCGCTCGCGCTCCGGGCGTTCGTCGTTCGCCTGAGGCGAACCGCTCCTTACTCCTTGGCAGACGTCTGCAGCTGCAGCGCATGCAGCACCCCGCCCATATTGCCCTTGAGCGCGGCATAGACCATCTGGTGCTGCGCCACCCGGCTTTTGCCCTTGAAGGCGCTGGATGCGATGGCGGCGGCATAATGATTTTCATCGCCCGCCAGGTCGCGAATTGCGACATCGGCGTCGGGAAAAGCGTCCTTGATGAATTTCTCGATTTCGCTGGCCTTCATGCCCATGGGCGCATCTTTCAGTTTGTAGCCGGAATTTCTTCGCCCGCCATGAAGCGGGGAAACCAGCCTTCATGCGCCGCGCTGAGCCTGGCAAGAGGTACGCGGTCCTTGTCGTCCAGCACCAGCGCATCGCCGCCGGTCTTGCCCAGCTCCGCCACAAAGATTTCCGCGGCGCGGGCTTCCTTGACGATCTTTTCGGCCTCGGCAAAGGGCGCGGCAATCACATAGCGCGCCTGGTCCTCGCCGAACCAGAAAGGCGCCGCCTCGGGCAGCGCCGCCATGCCGATGCTGGCGCCGATCCTGCCCGCCATTGCCATTTCCGCCACCGACACCAGCACGCCGCCGTCCGAAACGTCATGCACGGTATCCACCCGGCCCGATGCGATCAGGCCGCGCACGAAATCGCCGTTCTTCTTTTCCACTGCCAAATCCACCATGGGCGCGGCGCCTTCTTCGCGGCCCTCGATCTCGCGCAAGTAAATGGACTGGCCCAGATGGCCCTTGGTCTCGCCGATCAGGATCACCACATCGCCTTGCCGCTTGAAGGCGACGGTCGCCATTCTGGTGACGTCCTTCAGCAGCCCGACCGCGCCGATGGCCGGCGTGGGCAAGATGCCCTCGCCATTGGTCTCGTTGTAGAGCGAGCAATTGCCCCCGATCACGGGAAAATCCAGCGCCCGGCAGGCCTCGCCGATGCCGTCAATTCCGGCGACGATCTCCCACATGATTTCGGGCTTTTGCGGATTGCCGTAATTGAGATTGTCGGTGACGGCCAAAGGCGTCGCGCCCACGGCGGTCAAATTGCGCCAGGCCTCGGCCACCGCCTGCTTGCCGCCCTCAAAGGGATCGGGGCGGCAATAGCGGGGCGAGACATCGGTGGTGATGGCCAGGGCCTTCTTGGTGCCATGCACCCGCACCACCGCGGCGTCGCCGCCGGGATGCTGCACCGTGTCGTTCATCACGCTGTTGTCATACTGCTCCCACACCCAGCGGCGCGAGGCCATGTCGGGGGCGGCCAGGATTTTTTCCAGCGATGCCAGCACCGGCTTGCTCTTGTCGAAAGTGGGCGCGCCGGTCACGGGCGCGCGCTTGGCATAGGGCCGCTCATAGATCGGCGCCTCGTCCGACAGGGCGGTGACGGGAATGTCGGCCACCACCGCGCCGCCATGCTTTATGACAAAGCGGCTGGTGTCGGTGGTGAAGCCGATCACGGCGAAGTCCAGCTCCCATTTCTCGAAGATGGCCCGCGCCTGGTCCTCGCGGCCAGGCTTCAAAACCGCCAGCATGCGTTCCTGGCTTTCCGACAGCAGCATCTCATAGGCCGTCATGCCGGTCTCGCGCTGGGGCACCTTGTCCAGGTCAAGTTCGATGCCGCTGCCGCCCTTGTCCGCCATCTCGGCGGAAGAAGACGTCAGCCCCGCCGCGCCCATGTCCTGGATGGCGATGATGGCGTCGGTCGCCATCAATTCCAGGCAGGCTTCCAGCAGCAGCTTTTCGGTGAAGGGATCGCCCACCTGCACCGTGGGGCGCTTTTCTTCCGAGGCGTCGTCGAATTCCGCGCTGGCCATGGTGGCGCCGTGAATGCCGTCGCGCCCGGTCTTGGAGCCGATATAGACCACCGGATTGCCGGCGCCCTTGGCGGCGGACAGGAAAATCTTGTCCGTCCGCGCCAGGCCGACGCACATGGCGTTCACCAGAATGTTGCCGTTATAGCTTTTGTGGAAATTGACCTCGCCGCCGACCGTGGGCACGCCCATGCAATTGCCATAGCCGCCGATCCCCGACACCACCCCCGACACCAGATGCCTTGTCTTGGGATGGGACGGCTCGCCGAAGCGCAGCGCATTCATCATGGCGATGGGCCGCGCCCCCATGGTGAAGACATCGCGCATGATGCCGCCCACCCCGGTGGCCGCGCCCTGATAAGGCTCGATGAAACTGGGATGGTTGTGGCTTTCCATCTTGAAGATGCAGGCATCGCCATCGCCGATATCGATCACCCCGGCATTCTCGCCCGGTCCCTGGATCACCCAGGCCGCCTTGGTCGGCAGTTTCTTCAGATGGGCGCGGGTGGATTTGTACGAGCAATGCTCGCTCCACATCACCGAGAACACCCCCAGCTCGACGAAATTGGCCTCGCGGCCCAGGAGCTTCTTGATGCGGCCATACTCGTCCGGCGTGAGGCTATGCTCGCGAACCAGCTCGGGGGTCACTGTCTTCATGCCCGTTGTCATCAGGATAATGTTTCGATCAGGCTCTGGAACAGGCCGCGCCCGTCCGTGCCGCCGGTGAGGGGGTCCACCACCCGCTCGGGATGAGGCATCAGGCCCAGCACATTGCGCTTTTCATTCAGAATGCCGGCGATATTGCGCGCCGAGCCATTGGGATTGTCCTGGTAGCGGAACATTACCCGGCCATCGCCTTCCAGCCGGTCGAGCGTCGCGTCGTCGGCGTAATAATTGCCTTCGCCATGCGCCACAGGAAGGCTGATGGTCTGGCCCTTGTCATATTTGCGGGTAAAGGCGCTCTGGGTTTCTTCCACGCTCAGGCCAACCTGTTTGCAGATGAATTTCAGCCCGGCATTGCGCATCAGCGCGCCGGGCAGCAGGCCCGATTCCGTCAGCACCTGGAACCCGTTGCAGATGCCCAGCACCGCGCCGCCCCGCCCGGCATGGGCCTTGATCGCGCCCATGATTTTCGACTGGTTGGCCATGGCGCCGCAGCGCAGATAATCGCCATAGGAAAAACCGCCCGGCAGCACCACCAGGTCCACCTCCGGCAGATCACTGTCCTGGTGCCAGACCATAAGGGTTTTCGTGCCGGTCATCTGCTCCAGCGCGGTGGCCGCATCGCGGTCGCAGTTGGAGGCGGGAAAAACGATCACCGCAGATTTCATTTCAGCTCGATCTCGTATTTCTCGATCACGGTATTGGCCAGCAGCTTCTCGCACATGTCTTTCAGCGCGGCCTTGGCCTTGCCGGTATCGGTTTCGGAAAGCTCCAGGTCGATCACCTTGCCCTGGCGCACTTCGCCGACGCTGGCAAAGCCCAGCCCGTTCAGGGCATGACCGATGGCCTTGCCTTGCGGATCAAGAACGCCGTTTTTGAGGGTGACGAAGACGCGGGCTTTCACGGCAGAGCTCACTTGACCAGAACGGGACCTTTATTCTCGCCTTGCACCGATTCGGGCATGATTCCCAAGCGCCTGGCCACTTCGGAATAGGCCTCGATCACCCCGCCCAGGTCGCGGCGGAACCGGTCCTTGTCCAGTTTCTCGGAGGTGGTGGCGTCCCACAAGCGGCAATTGTCCGGGCTGATCTCGTCGGCCAGCACGATGCGCATGAAATCATTTTCCCACAGCCGGCCGAATTCCAGCTTGAAATCCACCAGCTTGATGCCGGCGCCCAGGAACAGGCCCGAGAGAAAATCATTGATGCGGATGGTGAGGTTCACCATGTCGTCCAGGTCCTGCGGGGATGCCCAGCCGAAGGCGGTAATATGCTCTTCGCTGACCCAGGGATCGTTCAGGCTGTCATTCTTGTAGTAATATTCGATGATGGAGCGGGGCAGGGCGGTGCCTTCCTCGATCCCCAGCCGCTTGGACATGGAACCGGCGGCGATGTTGCGCACCACCACTTCCAGCGGAATGATCTCGACTTCCTTGATCAGCTGCTCGCGCATGTTCAGGCGGCGCACGAAATGGGTGGGCACGCCGATGGCGGCCAGCTGCGTCATCAGGTACTCGCTGATGCGGTTGTTGAGGACGCCCTTGCCCTCGATGGTGTCTTTCTTGGCGCCGTTTCCGGCGGTGGCGTCGTCCTTGAAATACTGGATGACGGTGCCCGGCTCGGTGCCTTCGTATAGAATCTTGGCTTTGCCTTCGTAGATGACGCGGCGGCGTTTCATGGCGATGTGTCCTTGGGCTCGCCTGAAGGTATCCCGGCGAGCACTGAATTTAGGGATGCGCGCCGCCAACAGCAACGCCGCCGGGACCGTTAGCCGCGCATGGCGGCTTCCCGTCCACAGGATCGTGCAAAATCAATGGCTTACGCCAATGGAACTATCGCGGCAGAAAGACCCGGCAAACCCTGCGCGTCCCAATCTCGGGCGGTAAACACCTGGGCCTGCTCCCGCGCGCTTTTCAGGGCGGCAAAATCCAGCGCCGCCGTCACCCAGCCCGGCTTGTTCAAATCGCCTTTGGCCAGGATGCCGTCATCGGGAAAACGACGATCCGGCGCGCTGTAAACCGCCGCCCAGCCGATATTTACATCCACCGCCGATGACCAGGACGCGTCCCCGACCGTGGGTGCGAGGGCGACATAGACCTGATTCTCCAGCGCCCGCGCCCGCGCCCCGACATGAACGCGGTTTGCCCCGGCCAGCGTGTCGGTACAGCTGGGCGCCAGGATCAGCTCGGCGCCCTCAGCCGCCATGGCATGGGCGATCAGGGGAAATTCTATGTCGTAACAGACGGCAATGCCGATCCTGGTTTCGCCAATGTCAAAGACCTTCAGATCGCTGCCGCCGCTGATGCCCCATTGCTCATTCTCAAAGCGGGTCATCTGACGCTTGTCCTGGAAGTCCAGCTTGCCTGAAGGCGACAGAAGATAGGCGCGGTTATGAACCTTGTTGTTTGTGGAATCGGGCACCACCACCGGCAGGCTGGGCGCCTGAATATAAACTCCATGCTTTACCGCCAGCGCGGCAAACGTGGCGACATAATCGGCATGAAATTCTTCCAGCGCCGGAATCTGCCTGCGCAGATCCTGCTGCAGCGCCACCGGCAGCAGCGACGTCAGCGCCATGCCGCCATATTCGGGAAAGGACAGAAACGTGGCGCCATCATTCGCGGCCCGCGCCACCCAATTTTCGGTATCGGACTGCCACTCTTCCAGACTGGCGAAGCGCCTGATCGGATACTGGGCCAAGGCCAGCTTCAAAGCGTTTTCATCCAGTAAATCATGGGCTTTTCGCTCTCGCCGCGCTCGCCGATATCGCGCCAGGAAAATTTTGCCACCAGGTCCGGCCGCTGGACATAACCGCGCCGCTTCCAGAAATTGTTCAGCGGCAAATAATCCTTGGGCCGGGCGGGATGATTGTCCGGCCGCACCACGCTGCAGAAACTGGTCTGGGTATAGCCATGCTCGCGCGCCGCCGCCTCGCGCTCCTGGAAAAAGCGGATGCCGATGCCTTGGCCGCGATACTCCGGCAGCACCACCGACTCGCCGAAATAGAAAATCTTTGTCAGGTCCATGCCGGCATCGACAAAAGGCTTCTGGATGTAATCGTCTTCTTCATCCAGGCCCAGCGCGGTTGAGGCGCCGACGATCTTGCCGTCAGTCTGCGCCACGACCAGGGTGCCGGTCTTCGCCTCGGCATAGCGCGGCAGATATTGCCGCTCATAGGCCATGGCGCCCTTGTAGAGATAGGGCCAGGCGCGGAAGACCTCGATGCGCAGCTTAGCAAGATCATCCAGCCGCGCTCGTATCGCCTCGCCGGTCAACCGGGTGACCGTGACGTTCATACGGCAACCTGCTTCAGCCAGTCTTCCAGGTTATAATAGTTGGAAATGCGCGCGATCCTGCCACCCCTGATCTCGAAAAAGGCTCCCGCCGGCAACCGGTAGCTCTGGCCATGGGCGGGCGGCAAGCCGCTGTCGGCGACAAGATATTTGCCCAGCACGGTGAATTCGGCGCTGGCGCGGCTGCCATCGTCATTGCTCATCACCGCTAGGTCCACGATTTCTTCGTCATAGCAAAGGTTCATGCGCGTCAGGAAGGCGGCAAAGGTCTTCTTGCCGTGTTCACGCCCGCCCAGGTTTATGTCATGGACCACATCCTCGGCCAGGAGGGCGAGAAAGCCGTCCATGTCCTTGGCGTTGAAGGCCGCGTAATAGGCGCGGATCAATTTTTGCGTCTGCTCCCGCATGTCAGCCGAAGACGCGCTTGAAGATCGTGTCCACCTGTTTCAGGTGATAGCCAAGGTCGAACATAGCATCCAGCTTTTCGGGCGGCACCTTGCCCGCCACCTCCGGATCGGCCTTCAGAAGCTCCAGCAGCGGGCCTTCGCCGTTCCAGGTGCGCATGGCGTTGCGCTGCACCAGGCGATAGGAATCCTCCCGCGCGATCCCCGCCTGTGTCAGCGCCAGCAGCACGCGCTGGCTGTGCACCAGCCCCTGGGTCTTGTCCAGATTCTCCTGCATGCGCTTGGGGTAAACCACCAGCTTGTCGATCACCCCGGTCATCCGCGCCAGCGCAAAGTCCAGTGTGATGGTGGCGTCCGGGCCGATATAGCGCTCGACCGAAGAGTGCGAGATGTCCCGCTCATGCCACAGCGCCACATTTTCCATCGCGGGCAGCACATAGGCCCGCACCATGCGCGCCAGGCCGGTGACGTTTTCGGTCAGCACCGGGTTGCGCTTGTGCGGCATGGCGGAGGATCCTTTCTGGCCGGGGGAAAAATATTCCTCCGCTTCCAGCACTTCGGTGCGCTGCAGATGGCGGATTTCCACCGCCAGCCTTTCCAGGGAAGACGCCACCACGCCCAGCGCCGCGAAATAGGCGGCATGGCGGTCGCGCGGAATGATCTGGGTGGACACCGGCTCGACCGCCAGATTCATTTTCTGCGCGACATACTCTTCCACGCGTGGATCGATATTGGCGAAGGTGCCGACCGCGCCGGAAATGGCGCAGGTGGCGATCTCGGCGCGGGCCGTCACCAGCCGGGCGCGGGCTCTGGCGAACTCGGCGTAAAATCCGGCCAGCTTGACGCCGAAGGTGGTGGGCTCGGCATGGATGCCGTGGCTGCGCCCGATGGTGGGCGTCATCTTGTATTCCATCGCCCGCTTCTTCAGCGCCGCCAACAGCGCATCGGTATCGGCGATCAACAGGTCCGCCGCCCGCGCCATCTGCACATTCAAACAGGTGTCCAGCACATCCGAGCTGGTCATGCCCTGGTGCACAAAGCGCGCTTCCGGGCCCACGATCTCGGACAGATGGGTGAGGAAGGCTATCACGTCATGCTTGACCTCGCGCTCGATCTCATCGATCCGCGCCACGTCGAATTTGGCGTCTTTGCCCTTTTCCCAGAGCTTTTTGGCCGCTTCCTTCGGCACCACGCCCAGTTCCGCCAGGGCATCGGTGGAATGCGCCTCGATCTCGAACCAGATGCGGAACTTGCTCTCGGGCGACCAGATTTCGGTCATTTCCGGGCGGGCATAGCGGGGGATCATGGAAGGCCTTTCTTTGCGGATGCTTCTAGCAAGTGAGGAGCGGTCCGCAAAGCGGGCAAAATGGTCCGGCGGACCATTTTGAGCGACACATCCTCGCTGCGCTCGGATTGGGCAAGCTTTTCTAGGCTCTCTGCCGTTCGCCAAGAAAAGCTAAGCCAACGCCGCGAGCTTGAGCGAGCGGCCCGCGCCCGAAAATGCCATTAAAGGCTAGTCCAGCGGCGTGCCCAGGAATTCGGGCAGCGCTTCGGCGCGCGCCACCAGCGCCGCGACGGCGGGGTAATCGCTGGCGCGCACCGTGTCGGCCACCACATGCTGGCCGAAGGTCCAGGCCGTCGCCACCGCGATGTCCGCCGCCATCGCACGGCTGCCGCCATACCATCCCTTGCCGGTTTCCGCCTCGATCAGGCCCCAGGCGGTATTCAGCTGCCTGCTCACCCGGTCCAGCCAGGGCTGGTGACGTTTTTCTTCCGGCCGCATGTTTTCATAAACGATCTGCACCGACTTTTCGCAGGCCACCAGCACCAACCCGACAATCCGCTGGCTGCGCGCAAATTCCGCCGCGCCGGTCGGCGACAGCCGTCGCTCCGGCGCCGCCAGGCGCTCGGCATATTCCAGGATCAGGGTGGAATCCATCAGCACCACGCCGTCATCCGTCACCAGTGTGGGGGCCTTCACCACCGGGTTGATGCTGGCGAAATGGTCGTAATGGCGGAACACCGAAACCGGTTCATGGCTAAACGGCAGGCCCATGAATTTCAGCGACACCGCCACCCGGCGCACATAGGGCGAATCCAGCATTCCGATCAGGCGCATGATGTTTCTCCTTGGGCGGCAATTTTGGCAGGGCCGGGGCGCGGGCGAAACGGCCAATCGAGACGGGCGGCTATTCGCTCAGAGCAACCCTAGCGACTTGAAGCTGGCATGCCCGCCGCGGTCGATCACCAGATGGTCATGCACCGCGATCTTGAGCGCCTTGGCGGCGGCGGCGATCTCGCGCGTCATGTCGATATCGGCGCGTGACGGGGTGGGATCGCCGGACGGGTGATTGTGCACCAGGATGATGGCCGATGCGCCATGCTCCAGCGCCCGGCGCACGATCTCGCGCGGATAGACCGGGGCATGGTCCACCGTGCCGCGTGACTGGACCTCATCGGCCACTAGCACATTCTTGCGGTCCTGGAACAGCACGCGGAATTCCTCGTTCTGGCTGCGCGCCATCGCCGCCATGCAGTAATCCAGCAGCGCCGCCCAGGACGACAGCGCCGGCCGCCCCATCACCATGCCGCGCGCCAAACGCTGGGCCGCCGCTTCCACGATCTTGAGCTGGCTGATCACCGCCTCGCCGACGCCGGGAAATTCCTTGAGGCGCTCACGTTTGGCCGCGATCACTTCGGCGAAAGAACCGAAGCGGGCGATCAGCGCCTTGGTGTCCCGCCGCGGCAATGCTGCGAACAGCACCAGCTCCAGCATCTCGTAATCGGGCATGGCCTCCGCGCCGCCTTTGACAAAGCGTTCGCGCAAGCGCCCGCGGTGGCCGGTATGCGGCGCATCCATCCCGGCGTCAGAGATAAGGGGGCTTGTCCCAGCCTTTTGGGGAGAGCGTGAAGATTTCGACGCCATTGTCCGTGACACCCACCGAATGTTCGAACTGCGCCGACAGCGACCTGTCGCGCGTCACGGCCGTCCAGCCGTCATTCAAGACTTTTACGCCATAGGCGCCCAGATTGATCATGGGCTCGACGGTAAAAAACATTCCCGGCAGCAATTTTATGCCGTGCCCCGGCTTGCCGTAATGCACCACATTGGGCAGGGCATGGAAAATCCTGCCCAAGCCATGGCCGCAGAAATCACGCACCACGGCGCAACGTTCCTGGCCTTCGGCATAGGACTGGATGGCATGGCCGATATCGCCGGTGGTGGCGCCCGGCTTCACGGCAGCAATGCCGCGCATCATGGATTCATAGGTGATGTCGATCAGCCGCTGCGATTTCAGCTTGGCCTCGCCCACCGGATACATGCGCGATGTGTCGCCATGCCAGCCGTCCAGGATGACGGTGACGTCAATGTTCACGATATCGCCGTCGCGTAAGGGTTTGTCGTTGGGAATGCCGTGGCAGACGACATGGTTGATCGAGGTGCAGACGGTGTGGCGATAGCCGCGATAGCCCAGGCAGGCGGGAACGGCGCCATGGCTGACGACATAGTCATAGGCCACCTTGTCCAGCGCCTCGGTGGTGACGCCCGGCTTCACCAGCGGCACCAGCAGGTCCAGCACCTCGGCGGCCAGCCGTCCGGCCTTGCGCATGCCCTCGAAGGCGGCGGCGTCGTGCACCGTCACGGCCAGGTGGGCCTGGCGCGCGGCGTCGAAAAGCTGGGTATCGGGGGCAATTGTCATGTCCGTAACTTAAGCAAAATCCGGTGGTTTTCCAGTCCCCCGAAAATATGAGACAAAGTCCCATGCCGGACGATGCCAACAAGACCGCCGCGGTGCTGGTGATCGGGGATGAAATCCTCTCCGGCCGCACCCAGGACAGCAATTCCCACCATATCGCCAGGTTCCTGGCGGTGCTGGGCATTGACCTGAAGGAAATCCGGGTTGTCGCCGATAGCCAGGCCGAAATCGTCGCCGGGCTGAATGCCCTGCGCCGGCGCTATGACCTGGTCTTCACCACCGGCGGCATCGGCCCCACCCATGACGACATCACTGCCGATGCCGTGGCCAAGGCATTCGATGTTGGCATCGGCTATCACCCCGAGGCCTATGCCCTCTTGGAAGCGCGCTACGCCCCCGGCGAATTCAACGATATGCGCAAGCGCATGGCCCGCATTCCCCATGGCGCCGCTCTCATCAAGAATACCGCCTCCGTCGCGCCGGGTTTTCATATCGGCAATGTCTATGTGATGGCGGGCGTGCCCATGGTGATGCGCGCCATGCTGGAAGCCATCGCCCCCACTTTGCCGCGCGGCACCCAGATGACGGCCGTGACCATTTCCGCCGCGATTGGTGAGGGCTCCATCGCCATCGGCCTTGCCGCGATCCAGGAAGCCCATGGCGATGTCGCGATCGGCTCCTATCCGTTCTACCATGATGGCGGGCCGGGAACGCAGCTGGTCGCGCGCGGCCGCAATCCCAACACCGTTGAACGGGCCGCGCAGGAGATCGAGGCGATGCTGAAGACCCACGGCGTCACGCCGCAGCGCGTTTAGTTGATCTTCAAATCCTTGGCATCGCCGTCCAGTTGCGCCAGCACATCCTTGTCGCCGGCAAAAGTCTGGCGCGCCGTGGCCAGCGCGGCCTTGGCCTCATCCGGCTGGCCCAGCACGGTGTAAGCCCGCATCAGCCGCCGCCATCCCGCCGCGTCATGCGGATTGGCCTTCAGCTCCGCCGCCAGCTGCGCCACCATCGCCCTGGGATCGGGCGCGCCGCCGCCGCCACCCTGGGCGGTCAGCATCGCCAGGCGATCCACCAATGTCTGGTGCAGCGGCGAATTGGTCGGCGTTTCCGCCAGAAGGCCCTGCCACAGCGTCATCGCACCCGGCTTGTCGCCATGTTCCGCCTGCGACTGGGCCAGGAAGAATCGCGCCGCCGGGTCCTTGGGATTGAGCGCCAGCGCCGCGGTAAAGGCGCTCACCGCTTCATCGCTGACCGCGCCGCTGTTCGACGCCACCAGCGCCTCGCCATAGGCGGCATCCAGGTCCGGGCTTTCGCTTTTTTTCAGCCGCGCCACCGTCACGGCGCGGCCATAGGCCTTGGCGGCGTCGCCGGGATCGTTCGCCGTCATGTAGGCGCCCCCCAGATAGATCCAGGCCTGCAGATCGCCCGGCTCCTTGCGAACGCGCGCGATCAGGTAGGGCACCAGCCCGTTGACCTCATGCGTGGTCAGTCCCTGCGATGCGCGCAGCGCCAGCGCCGGGCGTCCCGTCATCCAATAGGTGCCGCCGCCCACGCCCAGAAGAAAAAGCGCGATGGCGCCGGTCAGCAGCAGCCAGCCTTTGCTCCGGCCGCGCAGCAGCGCAAAGGTGGCGAACAGGATCGCCAGCAATGCGACGCCGATAAAGCCGATGACGGGAACCAGGCTCACGCTTTGTTGTCCTTCTGGCCGCGATATTTGTTTTTCGCCAGCGCCACGATCATGCCGCGAATGGTGCGCGTTTCCTGGTCGGTCAGGCCCGCGCGCAGGATCATCGCCCGTATGTTGCGCACCATGGCGTCTTTTTTCGCGGGCGGAAAGAAAAACCCGCCGGCATCCAGCTCCCGCTCCAGATGCTCGAACAGGTCCACCACTTCCTGGCGGGTGGCCGGGATGGCGGGGCTTTTGCGGGTGCGGCTGGCGGGCGTGGCATCGGCCGACTTCAGCCATTCATAGCCCAGCAGCAGCACCGCCTGGCCCAGATTGAGGGAGGAAAACTCGGCCGTCGGAATGGTGATCACCGCATCGGCCAGGGACAGCTCGTCATTGTCCAGTCCGGCCCGCTCGCCCCCGAACAGGATGGCGCTGGCGACATTCTGGCCGGCGGCGGCCCTCAGGCGCCGGGCGGCGGCTTCGGGGGTGAGGATTTCCCGCACCACATCGCGCCCCCGCGCCGTGGTCGCCAGCACCAGCCTGATGTCGGAAACGGCAGCCGCCGCATCGGGATAAAGTTTTGCCCCTTCCAGAATGTCCCCCGCCCCGGAGGCCAGGGCCAGCGCCCGCTCATTGGGCCAGCGGCAGGCTGGCGCGATCAGGCGCAGTTCCGACAGGCCGAAATTCTTCATCGCCCGGGCCGCGGCGCCGATATTCTCCCCAATTTGGGGATGGGACAGGATCACGGCGGGGGCGGTCATTTGCGCCTTTGACGGGGTGTTGCTGGCGGGCTATTTGGGGCCCCGCTATAGCCCCTCCCGCCACATTATTCGAGGAAAAGTCATGGACAAGATCAAGGTCGCCAATCCGGTCGTCGAACTCGATGGCGATGAGATGACCCGCATCATCTGGGACCTCATCAAGAAGAAGCTCATCCTGCCCTATCTCGACATCGACCTGCATTACTATGATTTGTCGGTCGAATATCGCGACAAGACCAACGACCAGGTCACCATCGACAGCGCCGAGGCGATCAAGAAATACGGCGT
>CAIOFO010000018.1 GCA_903857685.1 uncultured Alphaproteobacteria bacterium | reverse complement strand
GCCGAAGGCGGCGGCGGCGCCACGGTGCAAGGATTGCCGCTGGTGAAACCGCCCTATGGCAGCATCTCCGCCATTGACCTCTCCAAGGGTGAAATCGCCTGGCAGATCGCCCATGGCGACACGCCCGATTTCATCAAGAACCATCCGGCGCTGAAGGGCCTGACCATTCCGCGCACCGGCCGCCCCGGATTGCTGGGACCGCTCTGCACCAAGTCGCTGGTGGTGTGCGGCGAGGCCGGCTTCGCCATCACCCCGAACGGACAGCGCGGCGCCATGCTGCGCGCCTATGACAAGGCCACCGGCGCGGAAAAAGGCGCGGTCTACATGACCGCGCCCCAGACCGGCTGTCCGATGACCTACATGCTGGGCGGCCGGCAGTATCTCGTGGTGGCCACCGGCGGCGGCAATGTCACCGCCGAATTGCTGGCCTTCCGGCTGCCGCGCGCCTGACCGGGCGGACGGCGCGGCGCCAAGACGCAGAAACCTAATCCGTGGTAAACCGTATTCTTCTGGCTCTGTTCAGGAGAACCGCATGAAGAAACGCGTCATCCTTATCGCCCTGGCAGCCCTGGTTCCGCTGGCCGGCTGCGTCGCCCCCTATCCCTATTACCGCGCGGGCTATTATGACCGCGGCTATTATGGCGGCGCCTATGCCGGATATGGCTACGGCTATCGCGGCGACAATTACGGCTATGGCGGCGGCTATTACGGCGAACGCCGCTATGCGCCCTGGGCCGATTACAATTACGGCTATGACGACTGATGGCTAGGAAGACTGGCCTTCGCTCTCGTCCAGCTCGACCTGATGGGTCAGGACATAGGACGGCGCGGTGGGGGCGAAGGGGCTGGTGCCTTTGAGCACCCGCCAGCCGATCCCCAGCAGGATCAGCACCAGCGGCAGCGCCGCGATGGTGAAGGTGCCGTCGGGATAATCGAACGCCATCAGCACCAGCACGCCCAGCAGGAACACCAGCGTCGCCCATGACATGAAGGGCGCAAGCGGCATGCGGAAGCTGACGCGGGCAATCTCGCCGCTATTCTGCGCCTGGCGCAGCTTCATCTGGCAGATCACGATGATGCCCCAGGTGGCGATCACGCCCAGCGAAGCGATGTTGAGCACGATCTCGAACACCTGGGCAGGCAGCAGATAGTTCAGCACCACGCCAAAGGCATAGATCACCAGCGTCACCAGGATGCCGCCATACGGCACCTTGGCCGCGTTCATGCGCAGCACGAAGGGCGGCGCGCTGCCGCCCATCGCCAGCGAGCGCAGCACCCGGCCGGTGGAATAAAGCCCCGAGTTCAGGCTCGACAGCGCCGCCGTCAGCACCACGATGTTCATCACCGTGCCGATATAGGGCACGCCCAGCGCGCCGAAGAAGATGACGAACGGGCTGACCCCGGCGTGATAGGCGGTCCAGGGCAGCAGCGTCACCAGCAGGATCACCGAGCCGACATAGAAAAGCGCGATGCGCCCCATCACGCTGTTGATGGCGCCGGGCAGAACCTGGCGCGCATTCTCCGCCTCGCCCGCCGCGGTGCCGACCAGTTCGATGGCGGCATAGGCGAAGACCACGCCCTGCACGATGACGATGGCGGGCATGATGCCGTGCGGAAAGATGCCGCCATTCTCGGCGATCAGGTGCAGGCCCGGCACATGGCCGGCGACGGCATGGCCCATCACCAGAAAGCTGGTGCCCACCAGCAGGAAGATGATCAGGGCCGCGACCTTGACCAGCGAGAACCAGAATTCCATCTCGCCGAACCACTTGACCGCCACCATGTTCATGCTGCCGACGAAGGCCAGCGCGACCAGGGCGAACACCCATTGCGGCACGCCGTCGAACGTCCCCCAGTAGTGCATGTAGAGCGCCACGGCGGTGATATCGACAATGCCGGTCATCGCCCAGTTGAGATAGAACATCCAGCCGACGACGAAGGAGCCCTTCTCGCCGAGGAATTCGCGGGCATAGGAGACAAAACTGCCCGAGGTCGGCCGGTACATCACCAGTTCGCCCAGGGCGCGCAGGATGAAGAAGGAAAAAGCGCCGCACACCAGATAGACCAGCGCCAGCGCCGGCCCCGCCAGCTGCAGCCGGGCGCCCGCGCCCAGGAACAGGCCGGTGCCGATGGCGCCGCCGATGCCGATCATGCGGATCTGGCGCGGCTTCAATGTGTGGCTGTAACCGGCGTCATGCGAATGCAGCCAGGCCTGCTTTTCGGCCGCGGTCTTCTCATCCATGCCGGTAATCCCCTTGCCCGGCGCCAGTGTAGCGAATTAACCGGCATGGCGGCGCGGCGTGATGGCGCATTGGACCTGGAAAAAGCAGGATTTTGGGGGGAAACCGGTCGGTGAAAGGGGCGATCCACCCGCCATCGCCCCGATGGGAGAAGGGCGGCACGTCAGATGGGCGTGACGTGTCTGGCCGGTGGACCGCGCACGCAAGGCTGCGGCAAAATCCTAAACAATCCTATTCCTAAGCGGCGGAACGCCCTGTTCCGAAAAATGAACACCGCGCCGTGACGGCGATTTTCTGGCGCGCCCTGCGGCCTCCTGGCGCTAGACCTCTGGCGGCATTGCGTTTC
>CAIOFO010000017.1 GCA_903857685.1 uncultured Alphaproteobacteria bacterium | reverse complement strand
GGAGGGAAGGGGAGCCAGGTGTTTCCACCTTCGCCACCGGTTTCGTTTAGATGCCTGGTTTGTTCATACGCTGCCGCTATGAACTCCCCTCGCAAAACAGGTTTTGCTCGGCCGGGAATGACGAGAATTGTAAAAGCAAAAGGGCGCGGCTTGCGCCGCGCCCATCTGCTCAGTTGTATCGGACCTGGATCAGCCGCAGTTCTTGAAGCCCGTCTGGCGGCAACGCGCCGAAAGCTGCGTCGCGGTGGCGACGTCGCGCGGGTTCATGCGCTGGCGCAGGCCGTTGCGGTTGGCGGCCGCCTGGGCCAGGCCCTGGGTGGCGGCAACGTCGAACCACATATAGGCATGCACCGGATCGGGGCGCATGCCCTGGCCGTTCATCTGCATCAGGCCCAGATTGACCTGCGCCGCCGGATTGCCCTGCTGCGCCGCGGCCTGGAAGAACGTGGCCGCCTTGGCATAGTCGGGCTTCACGCCCTTGCCGTCGCGATACAGGCCGCCCAGATTGTTCTGGCCCAGCGACGAGCCGGCCGAGGCCGAGCGGGAGAACCACTGCATCGCCACGGCATAGTCGCGCTTGACGCCCTTGCCGTCCATGTACATGACGCCGTAATTGTTCTGGATCGTCGGATCGGAATTGGCCAGCGGACGCCAGCGGTTGATGGCGGTGCTGTAATCGCCGCGCTTGTAGGCGCTGGCGCCGTCCTCGAAGGGACCCGCGACCGCGGACAGGGTCGAGGCGGCGAGTATCGCCAGAATCATGAATTTGCGCATGCCGGTCTCCAGCTTTTCTCAATTTGCAAAGGAGACATTAACCGGCCCGGCCTAACGCCCGGTTAATGCTTATAGTTACCGGCGCAATGTCCATGGCCCGGCCAGCGCCCCCAGCCCGGCGGTCAGGGCAATGCCCAGCGTGTACCAGACCAGTATGAAAGGGGCGGCCACTTCCGGGCAGTGAAAGCCGTAAACTGTGGCCGCGCTGGCGCCCGCCACCAGCCCCGCCGCCGCCCCCGCCAGGGACAGCCGCGTGGGGGCGAGTTGCCTGAGCGCCAGCAGCAGCCCGGCATAGACCGGCAGCGCCAGCGCCAGGATTGCCCACGGGCAGATCATCCAGGTCTGGCCCATCAGCAGCGCGGCGCTGTCGGCCTGGGGCGCGGAAAGCTGCACCGCCGCCAGCACAGTCAGCGCCACCACCGGCGCGGCCAGGGCAAAAATGGGGCTGCGGGAATCGGCGCCCGCCCGCGCCTGGCGCTGGAGGATGACAAGACCCAGCGCGGCCAGCGCCGCGCTATAGAAGAACTTCATCCAGAACGGCCCGCCCGTTATGGCGAGGGCGAGATCGGGGCGCGGCTTCAGCAGCAGCAGCATCGCCAGCACCGCCAGCAATACGCCGCCCGCAACCCCTGCCAGCATCCATTTCCGAAACTGTGCTTCCGCTTCGATCACGCCCGCACCGGTGAATTCGCGCGTCCCGGCCCAAGGTTACACACGAGTTCCCCATTGTACAAAAGCGGGAACCGGGAACCCGCACGAACCGAAGCGGCGCTGACGCGTTGAATGGAGCAGAGGGTGCACATGCGTGAGGAGACAAAAATGAAAATCACAATTCTGGCCGCGGTGGCCGCCATGGCCCTGGCCGCGCCCGCTTTCGCACAGACCGCCATTCCCCCGTCGGACCCGACCATCCAGCCTTCCGGCGGCAAGTCCGATCCCGCCATCGCCGCGCCCACCGGCAATCTTCAGGGGGCGCAGGTCGGCATGGGCAGCATGAACGGCCACAACGGCAATGGCCTGACCAACCGCGAACAGGCCCGTGTTGATCGCCGGGGCTATGTGGACCGCACCAACGGTACGCTGGCCCAGCCCGGCACCGACCTGGCGAACAGCGCCGCCGGCAGCAAGACTTCCGAGGAAGGCCGCTGAACGCCGAATGAAGACGATAAGCGCCTTCCCGAAACGGGAGGGCGCTTATTTCTTCTGCCCACTTACTTTTTCTGAGCGTCCGCCAATATGTCGGCGATGGCTTCCTTGCCCTCGGGACTGTGGATCCAGTTCTCCGCCGCGATCTGGGTGGGAAATTGCAGCGGCACCCGGTGCGGCTTGTTGCGCTCGGGCACCGGCACCAGCACCTCGAAGGTTCCCGCCAGCCGCTGATCGCGGGTTTCGGCGGCATAGGCGGGCGGCAGTTTTCGTTCTTTCTTCTTCATTTGCGTTTTCCTTTGCCGCCGGAATTTCTGGGGGGCGCTTTCTTGTGAGGCGCCGTCTTGTGGGGAGCGGGGGCCGACCAGGGCTTGTCTGACGCGGCTTCTAGCCGCTTTTTGCGCCCGATGCCAAGATGTTCGCGCCACAGCCGCGCCGGAATTTCCTCCACCGCGCCTTCCGCCAGCTGGCCGAGCTGGAACGGGCCATAGGAAATGCGGATCAGGCGGGCGACCTTCAGGCCCAGCGATTCCATCACCCGCTTGACCTCCCGGTTCTTGCCTTCCTTCAGGCTGACCGTGGCCCAGGAAAAATTGCCCTTGGCCCGCTCGATATCGGCGACGATGGGGCCATAGGTCACCCCGGCGACGGTGACGCCGGTGGCCAGGGTGTCGAGGTCCTTCTGCGTCACCTTGCCGAACAGCCGAGCGCGGTATTTGCGCACCCAGCCGGCGGTGGGAATTTCCAGCCTGCGGGCGATCTCGCCGTCATTGGTCAGAAGCAGCAACCCTTCGGAATTGAAATCCAGCCGTCCCACCGACACCACCCGGCCCAGGCTCTTGGGCAAAGCGGCGAAGACGGTGGGCCGGCCTTTCTCGTCCTTGTGGGTGGTCACGGTGCCCGACATCTTGTGATAGCGCCACAGCCGCGCGGCTTCCGGCGCGGCCAGGGGCTTGCCGTCCACCACGACCACATTGTTCGGCGTCACCTTGATGGCGGGGGTGGTGACCAGCACGCCGTCCAGCATCACCCGGCCTTCCGCGATGAGTTTTTCGGCATCGCGGCGCGAACAGATGCCCGCCCGGGCGATCACCTTTGCGATGCGCTCGCCGCCCTGCTCGCCTTCCAATTCATCTTCGGACACAATGGGCTCCATGACGGATGCGGAAGCCATAGCACTGGCGCTGGAAGAAGCCAAAAGCGCCGGAAATCGCGGCGAAGTTCCGGTCGGCGCGGTGCTGCTGGCCGCCGACGGCGCGCTTCTGGCCCGGGACGGCAACCGCATTGTCGAGCGCCGCGATGCCACCGCCCATGCCGAGATGCTGGTGCTGCGGGCCGCCGGCGCAGTGCTGGGCAATGAGCGGCTCACCGGCACGCAATTGTTCGTTTCGCTGGAGCCCTGCGCCATGTGCGCCGGCGCGATGTCGCTGGCGCGGGTGGCGCGGCTGGTCTTCGCGGCGGAGGATGAAAAAGGCGGCGCGGTGCTGCACGGGCCGCGCTTTTTCGAACAAGCCACCTGTCACCATCGTCCCGCCGTGGCGCGGGCCGGCGATGCGGCGGGCGCGGGCGCGATGCTGAAGGAATTTTTCAAGGCGCGGCGCTAGCCGGAAGGCTCAGCCGCCCGGCAGCATGATCCTGGGCATGGGATGGAGATCGGTGCTGAAACCCGCCTCGGCCCGCACCACCGGATCATTGTCCACCAGCACTTGCGGATCGTCCTTGTCGTCAAGCCGGATGATGCCGATGCCGAAGGGGTGGCGCGGATCGGCAACCGGTCCCAGCGCCACGATCTTGCCCTGGTCCATCAGCACGCGCCAGTAATCGGCATGCAGCTTCATCAGCGCGGCTTCGTCGGGCGTCATGTCCGTCAGGAAAGTCGGGCGCGGCGAATTGAGACGGAAGAAATAGTATTTCATCAAAACCAGCCCGGTGCGAAGCCGGGAAAGCCCAGCAGCAGCACTTCGCGCGCCGCGATCAGCCCGATGCCCGCGCCGATCAGCACATCGGAAAGAAAATGCGCCGTGAGCAGCGCCCGCGTCACCGCCAGCACCGCGGCGATGGCGAACCAGAGCGGCCACCACAGCGGCCAGACGCAGGTGAAGATCACCGCCACGCAGCAGATGGTCAGGGCATGGCCGGAGGGAAAGGAATTATATTCCAGGTTGAAGGCGAAGGGGACGAAACCGTAAAGCCCCATCTCCATGTCGTCGCGCGGCCGCCGCCGTCCCAGAACCAGCTTGATGACATGCAGCACGGTGCTGCCCAGCGTCAGCATGGCGATGAAGGCCAGCGAATAATTGATCAATTGCGGAATGGCGTCGCCGGACGCCCCGAAATGCCGGGCGATGGCCGCGCCCACCAGGGCGATGATGGCGGCGGCCAGCCAATGGCCCGCCTTGGCGTAATGGGTGATGCCGTCCAGGAACTTGTGCGCCCGGGCGTTGACATGGTCGTAGATGAAATGGGCAAGGGCCCGGTCCACCAGCAGGGCGCAAAGCCCCAGCGCAATCAGGATCAGTCCGGACCAGAACAGCATAAGTCTGGTTGCCGCGCCGGGCAGGGGATGTCAACGGGGATGGTCGCGCCGGGCCGCGCAAGCATGTAATCTTGCGCCGGATTCTCGGGGCGGGAGGCAGGCGGCAATGGCTGTGCGGGGCCGATTTTTCGGCGTGCTGCTCTGCGGCGCGGCCCTGGCCGCGCCCGGCGCCTGGGCCGACGGCAACGACCGGGCGGTGGCCGCGCTCTATCTCAAGGCCGGGGCCGCCGAACAGGCGGGTCGCTATGACGACGCCCTGGCCGCCTATGGCGGCATCATCAAGCTGCGGCCCGGCGATGCCGATGCCTGGCGCGATCGGGGGGCTATGGAAGCCGCCAAGAAGGACTATGCCCACGCCGCCGGGGATTTCAGCCAGGCGATCCGGCTGATGCCGCGCGATGCGCGGGCCTATATGGAGCGCGGCAAGGTCTATGCCGGGGTCGCCGAGTATGAGAGCGCGCTGGCGGATTTCGACGAGGCACTGCACCTCAACCCGGATTATATCGGCGCCCTGGCCGCCAAGGCGGCGGTCTATGACGATCAGCGCGATTTCGACAACGCCATCGCCGCCATGAACCAGCTGGTCAAAATGCAGCCGAAGAACGCGGAGCTTTACAACGGGCGCTGCTGGGAGCGGGCGTTGGCGAACCGGGAACTGAAGATCGCGGAAGCCGATTGCAACAGCGCGCTGCGGCTGTCGCCGGGCCCGCAATTGTCGGCCGCGGCGCATGACAGCCGCGCCTTTGTCTATTACCGCCAGGGCCGTTTTGCCGAGGCCATCGCCGAATATAATGTCGCGCTGGCGGCGACGCCCCGCTCGGCCGAGACGATTTTCCGGCGCGGGCTGGCCAGGACCGGCAACAAGGATGCGGCGGGCGGCAAGGCCGACATCGCATCGGCGCTGGCGATGGACCCGCATGCCGGCGACGAGATGGCTTCCATCGGGATCAAGCCCTAGCGCGCCAGCGCCCGCCAGCCGATATCCGTGCGCCAGAAGCAATCTTTCCAGGAAATCCTGTCCACGGCGGCGTAAGCGCGCGTCCGCGCCTGCGCGACATCCTTGCCCGTCGCGGTGATATCGAGAACGCGCCCGCCAACCGCCACGATCTTGCCGTCGCGTTTTTCGGTTCCGGCATGAAAGACGGTAATGCCGGGCAGGCTTGCCGCTTCTTCAAGACCGCTGATGACATTGCCCTTTTCGTAGGACCCCGGATAGCCGCCCGAGGCCATCACCACCGTCAGCGCCACTTCGTCCGTCCATTGCAGCGAAATTTTATCCAGCGTGCCGCCGCGCGCCGCCAGCAGCGCCGCCAGCAGATCGCTTTTCAGGCGCGGCAGCAGCACCTGCGCTTCGGGATCGCCAAAGCGGCAATTATACTCGACCAGCTTCGGTCCCGCCTTGGTGATCATCAGTCCCAGATAGAGCACGCCCATGTAGGCAAGCCCGCGCTCGGCAAACGCCGCCACGGTGGGCTTGATGAATTGTTCCATGGCAATCCGTTCAAGCGCAGGCGTCAGCATCGGCGCGGGCGAGTAGGCGCCCATGCCGCCGGTGTTGGGGCCGGTATCGCCATCGCCCACCCGCTTGTGGTCCTGGGCGCCGGCCAGCGGAATTACATTCACGCCGTCGGACAGGGCAAAGAAGCTGGCCTCCTCGCCTGCCATGAATTCTTCCACCACGATCTCATGGCCGCTGTCGCCGAAGCCGCCCTCGAACATGAAGTCGATGGCTTTGTCGCTTTCGCTTTCGCTGTTGGCGATGATCACGCCCTTGCCCGCCGCCAACCCGTCGGCCTTGATGACGACGGGAAAACCCAAGCTCGCCGCATAGCTCTTGGCCGCGCCCGGTTCGCGAAAGCGCTGATAGGCGGCGGTGGGAATGCCCTTTTCCATGCAAAGGTCTTTGACAAAACCCTTGGAGCCTTCCAGCACGGCGGCGGCCTTGGACGGACCCAGCGCCCTGATGCCGGCGCCTTCCAGCACGTCCCACAAGCCGCCCACCAGCTGGGCATCGGCGGCGATGACGGCAAAATCAATGCCCGCCGTCACCGCGAAATTCTTCAGTCCCTCGAAATCCGTGGCGGCGATGGGCACGATTTCCGCGAACTCCGCAATTCCGGCATTGCCGGGGGCGGCATAAAGCCGGCTCAGCAGGGGGCTTTTGGCCAAGGCCCAGGCCAGCGCATGTTCGCGGCCCCCCGATCCCACCAGCAAAATTTTCACAGGCCAAACCCCACACTTTGCTCCGAACCCTGTATCATTACTCCCAGCATGAGCGAAGCATCCAGCCTGTCGAATCTGCCCGAATTTTCGGTCACCGAACTGTCCGGCGCCCTGAGGCGCATGGTGGAGGAGAATTTCGCCTTTGTGCGGGTGCGCGGCGAGATTTCGGGCCTGAAAATCCCGCCCTCGGGGCATGTCTATTTCGACCTCAAGGACGACAAGTCGGTCCTCAACGCCGTGATCTGGCGGCCCACGGTGCCGCGCCTGCGCATCCGCCCCGTATCGGGGATGGAGGTGGTGGTCACCGGCAAGCTCACCACCTATGCCGGGCGCTCCAACTACCAAATCATCGTCGAGCAGGTGGAGCTGGCGGGCCTGGGGGCGCTGATGGCGCTGCTGGAGGAGCGCAAGAAACGCCTGGCCGCCGAGGGCCTGTTCGATGCATCGCGCAAGAAGAAGCTGCCATTCCTGCCCGAGGTGATCGGCGTGGTGAGTTCGCCGACCGGCGCGGTGATCCGCGACATCATGCACCGGCTCAATGACCGCTTCCCCCGCCGCGTGCTGCTGTGGCCGGTGGCGGTGCAGGGCGAGAATGCGGCGGCGGAGATCACCGCCGCGATCAACGGCTTCAACAATATGCCTGATGATCTTTCTGGCAAATTCCCCAGGCCCGACCTGATCATCGTGGCGCGCGGCGGCGGCTCGGTGGAAGATTTGATGGCCTTCAATGACGAGGCGGTGGTGCGCGCCGCCGCCGCCAGCAAAATTCCCCTGATCTCGGCGGTGGGGCATGAGACCGATACCACCCTGATCGATTATGCATCGGACATGCGTGCCCCCACGCCCACCGCCGCGGCTGAAATGGCGGTGCCGCTGCGCGCCGAACTTCTGGCCCAGACGCTGGATTATCAGCGCCGCATGCTCAGCTGCTTTTCCAAGGGCGTCGCCGACCGCCGCAAGCATCTCGCCCAGCTGGCGCGGATATTGCCGAAGCCGGAACAGTTGTTTGCGCAGCCGCGCCAGCGCCTCGACATTGCGGGCGACAGTCTGGGCAAGTCCCTCAGGCATAATGTCCAGACCCACCGCACCCGTTTTCACAAGGCCGAGACCTTGCTGCGGCCCCGCATGCTCAGGGACCGCATCGCGCTGGGCCGCGAACGCGCCAAGGCGCTGAGCGAACGCGCGCACCGGGCGCAAGCCGCCCGGATCGCCAAGGCCGCCAAGCATCTGGAAGGGCTCGCCCGGGTGCTGGACAGTATTTCCTACAGGAATGTGCTGGAACGCGGCTTTGCCATGGTGCGGGGCGAGGATGGCAAGGTCCGCCGCCGGGCCGCCGCCGTCAAATCCGGCGAGAACCTCACTTTGACCTTTGCCGACGGCGAGGCCCCGGCAACTTCCGGGAGCAGCGCAAAGCCCCGTGTCAAAAAAACATCCCCCGGACAGGACAGTTTGTTTTAGAGTGCAGCCATGAACAGGATGGAACGCGTTTCGGGCGAGGCCAAGCTGCGTTATCTCGACGGGGATTACGAAGTGCTGGCGCCCGGCGCCTATGTGATCTGCGCCGTCAGCGGCACCCATATCCCACTCGACGCGCTGCGTTACTGGAGCGTGGACTTGCAGGAGCCTTACGCCACGCCGGATATCTCGACCCGGCGGGCGCAGGAAAAAGGCCTGGTTCCGAAGTGAGCCGGGGGAAAAAGTGAGAAGACGCGAATTCCTCGCCTCCGCTGCCGCCTTCACCGCCACCTCCGCTTTTGCCGCGCCCCCCTCTTCGACAAATGGAAACGTTCGCTTTGCCATCACCGGCGCGCTGGAGCAGGGCAGCCTGGCCTTCGGCGCCGCCCCGCCCGGCTCGCTGGCGGCGCTGGACGGCAGGCCGCTGGCCATCACCCCGGACGGGCATTTTGCCTTCGGCTTTGACTGGGACCAGACCAGGGCGTCGCTGGTTTCGGTGCGCTATCCCGATGGCGGCGGCGACAGCCGCTCCTTCACGCCCACGAAACGCCAATATGAAATCCAGCGCGTCAACGGCCTGCCGCAGGAGACGGTGACGCCGCCGCCCCAGGTCATTGCCCGCATCAATCGCGAAAACGAACTGATCTACCTCGCCCGCATGACCAGCTCTGAAGGCAGCGATTTCCTGTCCGGCTTCGACTGGCCGGCGCCGGGCATCGAAAGCGGCGTGTTCGGCAGCCAGCGGATCGACAATGGCGTGGCAGTGGCGCCGCATTTCGGGGTGGACATGGCCGCCCCGGTCGGCACGCCGATTCACGCGCCCGCCGCCGGCAGCGTCACCATCAGCGACGACTATTATCTCGATGGCGGCTTTACCCTGATGGATCACGGCCAGGGCGTTTCCACCTGCTACCTGCATCAGTCGAAGCGACTGGTGAAAGTGGGCGACAGTGTCAAACGCGGCCAGCTGATCGGCCATGTCGGGCAGACGGGCCGCGCCACCGGCCCGCATCTGCATTGGGCGATGAACTGGTTCCAGGTGAAACTCGATCCGTCGCGCTGCACCCGCAAGCCCAAGCCGGACCCGCTTTAGCGCGGATTTCGCGTCAGCGTTTGCCCGTCACCACATCGCGGGCCGTTGGCCAGCGGCGATGAATCCAGAGGTCGCCAGCGTCAGCGTCGTGCGACGGCTGGGATTACCGCTTCCCTGTTACCACGTCGCGGGCCGTAGGCCAGCGGCGATGAATCCAGAGGTCGCCAGCGTCAGCGTCGTGCGACGGCTGGGATTACCGCTTCCCTGTTACCACGTCGCGGGCCGTAGGCCAGCGGCGATGAATCCACAGCCACTGGCTGGGATCGGCGCGCACGATTTCTTCCAGCCGCGCATTGATGGCGTAGGTCAGCGCCCGCACGTCGCGCTCATGCTCGCCGCTGGGGGCAAATTCCAGCGGCGGATGCACCGTGACGTGAAAACGCGCGCCGCCCAGCCGCTTGTTGCTCACCAGCACGATGCGCGCTCCCATCTTGAGGGCGAGGGCGGCGGGCACCGGCGTGGTCATGGCGTCGCGGCCGAAGAAAGGCGCGGCAATGCCTTCATTGGTTTTCTGGTCCACCAGCATGTAGATGGCATGGCCGCCGCGCAGCAGCGAAAAAATCCGCCTTGTGCCGAAAAACTTGCTGATCTGTTCCTTCGGCCCGCGCAGCGCCCGCTGGCGGGAAATGAAACGGTCGACATAGGGGTTGTTGGGTGGCCGGTAGACCAGGGCGCCCTGATAGCCCCATTGCTCCGCCGCGATCGGCATCAATTCCCAGTTCGCCAGATGGCCGGAGACAAACAGCGTGCCGCTGGCCTTGGCCACTTCCGCATCGCTGATGGCGTCGCCGCTGACGAACAGCCTCGCGCCGGGCTTGTTGGAGGCGGTGAATTTGTCGAGATGGGCATATTCGGCGATGGTGCGGCCCAGATTGTCCCACATGCCGGCGATGATGGCTTCGATCTCGGCGGCGGATTTTTCCGGAAAGGCGGCGATGAGATTTTCCCGCGCCCGTTTCGTCACCCGGGTGCGGGCGAAAATCTGCCGCCCGATGAAGCCGCCCACCGCCGAGGCGCCGTCCAGTCCCAGCAGGCGGAAAAAACCCATGAAGGCGAAAAACACCGCCGCCTCCGCGCCATATCGCAGTTTCTGGCTGAAACTGAGTTTGCCCATGCTTTGGCGCTAAACCGTGGCCAACAGGCTGTCAAGCAATGCGGGCTGGTCGAAGATTGCGGCGACCGGCAGCACGGCAATGCCCTGCCGCTGCTCCGTATTCAGCCGCACGAAATCCTTTTCGGTGGTGACCAGGGCCGCATCGCCCGCCAGTGTCCGCAGGCGCGCGATCTCGGCGGTGCTGTAGGGATGATGGTCGGGAAAAAATTGCGTCCCCGTCACAATCGCGCCGGCCTCGATCAAGGACGTTACAAATTTTTCCGGCCGCCCAATGCCGGCAAAGGCAAAGACCTTCTCTCCCGAAAAACGCGCGCCGTCCGGCACCAATCTGGCCCGCAGCACTGGTCCGGAAAATCCGCCCAGCGCCAGATTATCCTGCATGGCGATCACGGCGTCGGCGCGCGCCAGGCCTTGCGCCACCGATTCGCGCAAGGGTCCCGCCGGGATCATCAGGCCATTGCCCAGATTGTCCACGACCACCAATGACAGAGTTTTCGCCAGCGTGAAGTTCTGGTGCCCATCATCCATCACGATGACGCTGGCGCCTTGCTTGATTGCAAACATGGCGCCCGCGGCACGGTTCTTCGACATGACCGTGGGGGCGATGCGCGCCAGCATCAAAGCCTCATCGCCCACCATTGCCAGGGGCTGGCGGTTCACCAGCAGCGGACCTTCGGCGCTGCCGCCATAGCCGCGGGTGAGGAAGAATACATCACCAGCGCCCCGCAATTGCAGCATGGCGGCCACCGCCACGGCGATGGGCGTCTTGCCGCTGCCGCCGGCGGTGAGATTGCCGACACAGATGACGGGCACGGCGCATGTGTAAGGCCGGGCGGTCGCTGCCTTCCATGCCACGCTCAGGCCATAGAGCATTCCCAGCGGGCTGAGCAGCAGCGCCGGCAGGCCGCGGGATTTCCAGAAATCAGGCGCGCGCATGGAGCTTTTCCAGCACCGCGATGGTGCGCGCCACGGCGCCTGCCTGGGTGGCCGCGCCCGCCGCCGCCGCGATTCCCGCTTTTCGCGCCATGTCCGGATCGGACAGGAGCTGTCCCGCCCGCCGCGCGATATCGCCGCTGGTCAGCACATCGCCAAACGTCTGCGCTTTTATAATCGCCTCATAGGCCTTGGCGGCGCTGGCGCGATAGGGCCCCGCCAAGATGGCGCAGTTCAGCACCGCGGGCTCCAGCGGATTGTGCCCGCCCAGCGCCACCAGGGTGCCGCCGATGAAACAGAAGGGGGCGAGGCGATAGAAAAGCCCCAGCTCGCCCAGCGTGTCGGCGATATAGACCTGCGTGTCGGCGCCGATCTGCTCGCCCGCCGCGCGGCGGGCCGGTTTGCGCGCGCCGCAGAGTTCGGCGAGGGCCGGGCCGCGCTCGGGATGGCGCGGCACCAGGATGGTGAGAAGATCGGGAAACTTCCCTCGCATAATGTCATGCGCCGGCAGCACCGTTTCATCCTCGCCGGGATGGGTCTGGGCGGCGAGCATAAGCGGCCGCGCCCCGATCTGGGCCTTCAGCGCCTCCAGCGCAGGGGCATCGCAAGCCAGCGGCGGCGCATCGGCTTTCAGGCTTCCCACCACCATCACATTGCGCGCGCCAAGGGCGGCAAAACGGGCGGCGATTTCCTCGTCCTGCGCCAGCACGGCGTCGAAGGCTCCGATCAGCCGCTGGGCAGAACGCGGAAAGCGCCGCCAGCCTTTGGCCGAATGTTCGGAAATGCGCGCATTGATCAGCGCCAGCCGCACGCCGCGCGCCGACGCTTCCAGAATCAGGTTCGGCCACAGATCGGATTCCACGAACAGCCCGGCATCCGGCTTCCAGTGATCCAGGAAGCGCGTCACGGCGCGGGGAATATCCAGCGGCACATACTGGTGGATGGCGCCCCAGGGCAGGCGCTGGCGCATAATTTTTGCGCTGGTGACGGTGCCGCTTGTCACCAGAACGGCGTTGCCGCCGGCCTGGAGTTTTTCAATCAGCGGCAGGGCGGCCAGGCTTTCGCCCACGCTGGCGCCGTGAATCCAGATCAGCCGGCCAGGCGGCCGCGCGATTTGCGAAACGCCCAGCCGTTCGGCCAGGCGGCTGTGATCTTCCTTGCCGCGCCCGGCGCGCCGCGCCAGCAACAGGGACGCAAAAGGCGTGGCGGCGGCGGTGAAGCCGCGCCACAGGCGCAGACCAAGGGGCAAACCCGTTACGGAAGCCATCTAAACCGGCTCCGGCTCGGTCAAATTGTGACGGTAGAGCTGGGCATAGAGCCCGCCGCGCGCGATCAGGGCTTCGTGATTGCCGCTCTCGGTAATGCGGCCGCGATCCAGTACATAGATCTGGTCGGCATCCTGCACCGTGGAAAGCCGGTGCGCGATCACGATGGTGGTGCGGCCCTGCATCAGCCGCGACAAAGCCTCCTGCACCTGCCGCTCGCTGGTGGTGTCCAGCGCGCTGGTAGCCTCGTCCAGCAGCAGGATGGGCGCATTGCGCAGCATGGCGCGGGCGATGGCGATGCGCTGGCGCTGGCCGCCCGACAATTTGAGGCCGCCTTCGCCCACGCTGGTGTCATAGCCGGACCGCAGTTCCAGGATGAAATCATGGGCGGCGGCGTCCCTGGCGGCCTGCTCGATCTGCTTTTGCGACGCGCCGGGGCGGCCCAATGCGATATTCGCCGCCACGCTTTCGTCGAACAATATCGCTTCCTGGCTCACCACCCCGATGGCGGCGCGCAGCGACTCCAGCGTCACCTCGTGGATATCCTGGCCGTCAATGGCGATGCTGCCGCCGTTCAGGTCGTAAAAGCGCAGCAGCAGGTTGAAGATGGTGGTCTTGCCCGCGCCCGACGGTCCCACCAGCGCGACTTTCCTGCCGGCGGGTATTTCCAGCGTCACATGATCCAGGGTGGCGTCGCCCTGATAGGAAAAGCTCACATCGCGGAAACTGACCGCGCCGCCCTTTGTCCCATTCGTGGGCGCGGCGACCTTGAGTTTCTTTGCGCCCGGCGGGCTGACGATGCGCGGCCGCGCGTCGATGGCGGCGAACATGCGGCTGGCGGCGGCGATCCCGGCGGAGGCGGTGGGCCAGAGCTGCGACAGGTTGCGCACCGGCTGCTGCGCCAGCAGCAGGGCCGTCAAAAAAGCGAAAAAGGTATTGAGGGTGAGCTGGCCGTGCAGATTCTGGTAGCCGGCGAAGAACAGCACAATGGCGATCACCAGCCCGGCAAAGATATCGGTCATCGGGGCGGCGGCGGCGCGCAGGCGCACCGCCTTGAGCAGTGTGTTCAGCCGCGCTGCCAGGCGCGCTTCGACCCGCGACACGCTGTGCGCCTCCAGCCCATACGCCTTGATGACGCGGCGGCCGTCCATCGCCTCGGACAGCACCACCGACAGGTCGCCGGTTTCCTGCATGCCGCGCGTCGCGGCCCGCCGCATCGAACCGCCCAGCCGCTCCATCGCCCAGGCCACGCCGGGCAGCGCCAGCAATGATGCCAGTCCCAGCTGCCAGTCGCTGAGCAGCACATAGCCGACATAGACAAACAGCTGCACCAGCTCCAGCGCGATGGCGGCGACGCCCTGGGTCAGGGCATCGCGCATCAAGGTGGCGTCATAGATGAAATTGGAAACGAACTGGCCGGAATGCACGGCATTGAGATCGGCCAGGTCGCGCTGGATCAGGCTGCCGAACATGTCGCCCTGGGCGCGTGCCACAGCGCGCTCGCCCAGCGAGTCGATGGTCATCTTGCCGAAGAACAGGCTGGCGGCGCGCAGCGCCATGATGCCGAAGGCCGCCAGAGACAGCGGCAACAGCCATTCGCCCATGTGGCGCATGAAGATCTGCTTGGTGACGCTGTTGACCAGCCAGGGGATGGCGCCGCCCATCGCCGAGGTCAGCAGCATGCAGAACACCGCCAGCACCAAAAGGCCCCATTGGCGGCTGACATAATCGCGGATCAGGCGGCGGATGACCGCCAGGGTGCTGAGGTCTTTGCTGATCTTTGGGGGGGTGGCCATGCAGAGGTTCGTTTAGCACGGGTTCCGTATCCCCGGCGAGGCCAAAAAGCTCGCCCCGCGCCGATAAGCCTTTGGCCTACAAGGGGTTAATCCTCGTCGTCCTGCTGCGGCTCTTCTTCCGCCTCGAACAGCCGGTGAATATGCGCCACGAAATAGCGCATCTGGGCATTGTCCACGGTGGACTGGGCCTTGCCCAGCCAGGCCTGCTTGGCCTGGGCGAAATCGGGATACATGCCGACGATATCGAGCTTGGAGAGGTCCTTGAACTCGATATCCCCCGTGGTCGTCAGTTCGCCGCCGAAGACCAGATGCAGAAGTTGGGGTTTGTGCTTGGGCTTCGATTTTGGCTTGGCCATGACGGGCTCCGCTGAGGATGGCCCTTCTTAGGCCGAAGCGGGACGGGAAGCTAAGCCCTCTTTTTGTCGCAGATGCGCAAGCAGCAGCGCATGCAATTTCGGTCCCGCCGCGATGGAGGCACGCTGGGTTGCGGCGGCGCGGTTGTAGATCAGCTTTGCTCCTGCCTCGTCCGTGAGCACACCGCCCGCTTCCTGAACAATCAGATCGGCGGCGGCCAGGTCCCAGTCGCGCTTTACCGAAAGACTCACCATGGCGTCATGCTGGCCATCCGCCACCAGCGCGACGCGATAGGCGATGGAACTGAAAGACGTGATCTGCATTTGCGGCCAGCCGGATTCGAATGTGGTCCTGGGGCCCAGCATGCGCGCCCCCGCGATAGTGTCGCGATCCGCGACATGAATTGCCATGCCGTTCAGGAAAGCGCCGCCGCCGCGCCGCGCCGTGAAACATTCCTCGCTGATGGGATTATAGACCACCGCGTCCAGCGGCCGCCCGGCTTCCACCACAGCGGCGCAGATGGTGAAATGCGGCCGGTGCTTGACGAAGGCGACGGTGCCGTCAATCGGGTCCACCACAAAAACGCGCGCCGACGCCAGCCGCGCCGGGTTGTCGAGGCTTTCCTCCGACAGCCAGCCATAGCCGGGCCGCGCCGCCAGAAGATTTTCCTTCAGGTAGGCGTCCACCGCCAGGTCGGCCTCGGTGACCGGGCTGCCGCCCGCCTTGTCCCAGCGCTTGAATTCGCTGCCGTAGAATTTCCGCGCGATCTCGCCCGCCCCGCGCACGCAGGATTCCAATAGTGCGAGATCACTAGGCTCCGGCAATCGTCATGCCCTCGATGCGAAGGGTGGGTGCGTTGGTGCCATGGCGGAAGACAAGATCGCTGGCCGGCGTCAACTGGCGGTACATGTCCTTCAGATTGCCCGCGATGGTGACTTCCGAAACCGCAAAGGCGATCTTGCCATTCTCGATCCAGAAACCGGCGGCGCCGCGGCTGTAATCGCCGGTGACGCCATTGACGCCCATGCCCATCAGTTCGGTGACATAGAAGCCCTGCTTGATGTCGGCCATCAATTCCTCGGGCGAAAGCGTGCCCGCCTGCATGTAGAGATTGGTGGCGGAAGGATGCGGCGGCCCGCCCGTGCCGCGCGCGGCATGGCCGGTGGTTTCCAGGCCCAGCTGGCGGGCGCTGGCGCAGTCCAGCAGCCAGCTGGTGAGGCGGCCATTTTCGATCAGGGCGCGGCGCTGGTTGGCGACGCCTTCGCCGTCGAAGGGCTTGGAGCGCAGGCCGCGCGGGCGGTGCGGATCGTCGATGATGCTGACCCCGGCGGCGAATATTTCTTGGCCCATCCGGTCTTTGAGAAAACTGACGCCGCGGGCGATGGCGGCGCCCGAGATTGCGCCGGCGAAATGGCCGACCAGCCCGGCGGACTCACGGGAGTCGAACACCACCGGCACGCTCTGGGATTTGACCTTGCGCGGATTGAGGCGCGCCACGGCGCGGTCCCCGGCGGTCTTGCCGATATCCTCGGCCGAACGCAGGTCGCCCGAGTGCCGGGCGCTGGCGTGATCGTAATCGCGTTCCATGCCGGTGCCTTCGCCCGCCAGCACGGCGACGCCGATGCCATGGCTGGTGCCGGCATAGCGGCCGTAAAAGCCCGAGCTGGTGGCCAGCGCCACCCCGGCGCGCGAGAAAGACGCGCCGCCGCCTTCGGAATTGGTCACGCCCGCAACCGCCATGGCGGCGGCTTCGGCATCGCGTGCCCGCGCCACCAATGTTTCGGGCGCCGGTTCCTCCGCGTCTTCCAGGTCGAGGGCGGGAATGGTTTTCGCCAGCCGCTCCGTGGGCGCCAGCCCGGCATATTTGTCTTCCGGCGCCAGCTTCGCCATGGCGACGGCGCGTTCCGGCAGGCCCGCCAGGGCATGCTCGGAAAAATCGGTGGAAGAGACGAAGGCGACCTTGCTGCCCAGGAAAACCCTAAGGCCCAGATCGGCGCTCTCGCTGCGCTCGACATCCTCCAGCTTGCCCAGCCGGTAGGAAACGCTGGCGGAGACATTCTCCACGAACAGGGCGTCGGCGGCGTCGGCCCCGGCGCGCTTGGCGGCGGCGAGCAGGGAGGCGAGGATTTCCTGGCTTCTGGCGGTCATGCCCATTCCGATGCCGCAAAGGCGCAGGCCCGTCAAGCGCGGGCCGCGCCACCTTGACGATCCGGGCCCGGATGCCTCCTATGACGGCAAAGGAAATCCCCAGAATGCGCGCGCTGCACCGTCACCGGGAACATCATCTGGTGGAACGCATCGGCTGGCTCAGGGCCGCGGTGCTGGGCGCCAATGACGGCATCGTCTCCACCGCCAGCCTGGCCGTCGGCGTCGCCGCCGCCGCGGCATCGAAAAGCGACATATTGCTGGCCGCCGTCGCGGCGCTGGTGGCGGGCGCCATGTCGATGGCGGCGGGCGAATATGTCTCCGTCAGTTCCCAGTCCGACACCGAGAAAGCCGACCTGGCGCGGGAGAAGGAAGAGCTGCGCGCCGACCCGGCCGGAGAACTGGACGAACTGACCGGAATTTACGTCAAGCGCGGCCTCGACAAGGAACTGGCGCGGCATGTCGCCCGCGAATTGATGGAAAAGGATGCGCTGGGAGCGCATGCCCATGACGAGCTGGGAATTTCCAGGATCAGCCAGGCGCATCCCATCCAGGCGGCGCTGACCTCCGCCGCCTCCTTTACGGTTGGCGCGGTGATGCCGGTGCTGGCGGTGATCCTGGCCCCGGCCTCCTATATCGTGGCGACCGTTGCGGTTTCCTCGCTGATCTATCTTGCCGTGCTGGGGGTGATCGGGGCGAAAACCGGCGGCGCCGCCCTTCTGCCGGCCACCATCCGCGTCACCTTCTGGGGGGCGCTGGCGATGGCCGTGACCGCCGGCATCGGCCTGCTGATCGGCAAGGCGGTCTGACGCTGCTAGAATGGCGGCGCCGTCCGTGAGAGGAACCATGCCCCGCCATCCCGCCTTCGATCCCGCCGATCTGCCGGAAAGCAACGCCACCTCCTATCCCGCGCCCTACCGGGAAGAAAATCTGAGGCGCCACAACCGGCGGCTGGGCCAGCATGCCGGCCTGAGGAATTTCGGCGTCAACATCACGCGCATCGCGCCGGGCGGCCAGTCCTCCCATCGCCACGCCCATACCAGGCAGGACGAGTTCGTCTATGTGCTGCAAGGCGAGGCGGTGCTGCAGACCAATGACGGCGAACAGATTCTGGGGCCGGGCATGTGCGCCGGCTTTCCCGCCGGCACGGGCGAGGCGCACCGTTTCCTCAATCGCGGCGACAGCGATGTGCTGCTCCTGGTAATGGGCGACCGCAGCAGCGGCGATGAAGTGATCTATCCCGATATCGACATGCATGGCCGGCTGCAGCCGGACGGCACGTTCCGCTTCTTCCGCAAGGACGGCACGCCTTATTAGAGCGGGCGGCTAAAAGCTGATGTCGTATTGCTGGAAAGTGCGCTGGATATCGGGCATGGCCCGTATCGCGGCCTGGATATCGGCGGCTTTCCCCGCCGCGTCACCCAGCATGCCCCTGGCATAGCCGCGCATCAGCAGCGACGGGGCGCTCTTGGCATTGATCGCCAGCACCTGGTCATAGGCCGCCACCGCTTCGGCATATTTGCCCTGCTGGTAAAGCACGAAAGCCCGGCTATCGAGCACCGTGTCATCACGGGGCCTCAGCCGCACGGCCGCATCGCAATCGGCCAGCGCCGCCTCCATTTCCTGCTTCATCGCCGCGCGCAAATAGCAGCGCTCGTTCAGCGCCGGCACATTCTGCGGGTCCAGGGCGATGATGCGGTCCATTTCGCCGATTTGCTTGGCGGCGATCTGCCGGAAACGCGCCTGCAGCGCGGCCTGGGGCTGTAGCGACGCCTGCAGCGCCCTGGCCTGCGCCGTCGGTTCCGAGGCGCGGGAGATGTACATGCGCGGTTCTCCCAGCGCCATGTAGAGATGCAGCTTGCGCAGCACATCCATGCCGACGATCAGCTGGGGCGTCTCGATGGGTTTGCTCAGATGCGCGGCGGCGCCGGCCATCCGGCTTCTCGCCAGGCTCTCTTCCATGGCATTGGGAATGATGGTGACATGCGGCGCGGCGATGGTGACATTGCCGAAGGACAGGCTGGAAAAATTGTGGCTGTAGGTCGTCAGCTCCGGCTCGCCATTGAGGTTGCCGATTTCCGGCGTGGCGGCATCGCCGATGGCCAGCCCGTAAACGTTTTCCGCATCCTTTCTGTCCAGCGAGGTGAAGGTCGCGCCGGTATCCAGCCAGGCGCGGAACGGCTTTCCGTCCAGCGTCACCGGAACGATGATGTGATTGTCCTCCAGGCTGATGGGAATGACGGCGGCCGCGGTCATCGCCCAATAGGGCACCACGCGCGGGCAGTGATCCTGGGAATAGAAAGTCAGCCTGTCGCTGCCGAAATCCATGTCGATGTCATAGGCCATCAGGTGATCCATGGCGAAAAAGCCGTCCGAGGTGCGGGCGCTTTCGATATCCGGCGAGACGGGCAGCACCGCGTCATTGCTGTGCAGGCGGCCGACGGTGAATTCCCGGATGGATACCTGGTCGCGCGACACCTTGCCGGTCAGGTCGAAGATATCCACGTCGCCCTGCAGGATGGGCAGCCCCAGCGCCTCCGCCACCGGGCGCTGGATCTGCGTGACATAGGCGCCCGTATCCAGCAGGAAATTGTGCTCCACGCCGTTGATGGACACAGGCACCAGGTCGCCGTCGCGATTGGCCAGGTGAATCATCTGCAAGGCGCTGACGATCTGCGGCGCGGCGCATTCGGCCTGGGGCGTGAGCTGTTCGCCCGGGCTGAAGATCGGGTCCGCATCGTCCTGGGCGAATGCCGCGACGGGCAGAGCAGCCAGTGCGACGAAGACAGCGATGGTGGTGACGCCGCGCATGAACCTGACCGGCCCCTTGTCTGTTTCGGCGAGGGTAGCGCCGGTCCGGGGCCAATTCCAGATCGGCGGATTTTGCCCGGATCGCTTGCCTTTTTCGGTTCCCGATGAACACTATGGCCGATGACCCTGCCGGCAAGCCCGACGCCCGACATTGAAACCGCCGTCCTGGACATCATCGCCAAGAAAGCCGGTGTCCCGGGCGCCACGCTCAGCCGCGCCACCGAACTTTCAAGCCTCACCTTCGCCTCGATCGACATGCTGGAGACGATCTTCGAGATCGAGGAGATTTTCGACATTTCGGTATTGTACAACGCCAATGAGGCGGCTTCCGGCAATTTGAAAACGGCGGGCGATGTGATCGACCTGATCCAGACATATGTGCGCCAGAAGACTGCGCCTGCGACGCACTGACAGGTCTGGGCAAATGGCACCCGCATGAACCGTGTTGCGATCACCGGCATCGGGGTCATTTCGGCGCTGGGCGCGGACGCGCCCGCCATGGCGGCGGCGCTGCGGCGCGGCCAAAGCGCCATCGGGCCGCTCACCGTCACACCCACCGACAAGCTTCTGATCAAGATCGGGGCCGAGGTGCCGGGCTTCGAACCCGCGGCGCATTTTGAAGGGAAAAAGCTGGCGCTGCTCGACCGCTGCGCCCAGCTCGGGCTGGTTGCGGCGCGCCAGGCGGTTGCCGCCAGCGGGCTTGATTTTCGCGGGCCGCTGGGCGGGCGCAGCGCCGCCATCATCGGCTCCGGCGTCGGCGGCATCGGTACGCTGGATGACAGTTTCAAGCTTCTCTATGGCGAAGGCGCCAAACGCTTTTTGCCCATGACCATTCCCAAAATGATGATCAGCGCGGCGGTCAGTCACATCACCATGGCGCATGGCATCCGGGGCCCCGCCTTCACGGTGGCCAGCGCCTGCGCCTCGGCCAACCACGCCATCGGCACCGCCTATCACATGGTGCGGTCCGGGATGGTGGATGCGGCGCTGACCGGCGGCACCGAATCCGTCTTCACGCTCGGCACGATCAGGGCGTGGGAGGCGATGCGGATTTTGGCGCCCGACACCTGCCGACCTTTCTCGCTGGGACGCCAGGGGCTGGTGCTGGGCGAGGGCGCGGGAATGTTCGTGCTGGAAAATCACGCACACGCCATCGCCCGGGGCGCCGGCATCCTGGGCGAGATCATCGGCTTCGGCATGAGCAGCGATGCCGGCGACATTGTGCTGCCGTCCGTGGACGGCGCGGCGGCGGCAATGCGCGCCTGCATCGCCGATAGCGGGCTTGCGCCCGAGGCATTCACTTATATCAACGCCCATGGCACCGGCACGGCGATGAATGACGTCACCGAAACCCGCGCCGTGCGCGCCGTGTTCGGCGGCCATGCCGGCAAGCTGGCGATATCCTCCACCAAATCCCTGCACGGCCATGCGCTCGGCGCATCGGGGGCGCTGGAACTGGCCGCCACCCTGCTGGCGATGCGGGGCGGCTTTATCCCGCCGACGGCGAATTTCACCGAAGCCGACCCGGACTGCGATCTCGACTATGTGCCCAACGACGCCCGCCCGGCGCACACACGATATGCCCTGTCGAACTCGTTTGCCTTTGGCGGCCTCAACGCCGTGCTGGCGGTCGGTGCGGCATGACAAAATCGCTTTCGACCTGGCTGGGCTTCGCCGCCATGTGCGTCGGCATGTTCATGGCCATCCTGGATATCCAGGTGGTGGCCAGTTCGCTGACCAATATCGGCGCGGCGCTGGCGATCCCGGATGATCGGTTGAGCTGGATCCAGACGGCTTATCTGATGGCCGAGGTGATCGCCATACCGCTGACCGGCCTGCTCACCCGCGCCCTGACGCTGCGCGGCATGTTCGTCGCCGCCACGCTGGGCTTCACCCTGGCCAGCCTGGGCTGCGCCCTCAGCACGGATGTCACCACCCTGATCGCCATCCGGGTGATGCAGGGTTTTTGCAGCGGCATGCTGATCCCGCCGGTCTTCACCAGCGTCTTCCTGATGATCCCGGAAAAGCACCGCGTGCTGGGCACCACCATCGCCGGCGCGGTGGCGATGGTCGCGCCCGCCATCGGGCCGCTGGTGGGCGGTTACCTGACCGAGGCTTATTCCTGGCGCTGGATTTTCCTGGTCAATATCGTTCCGGGGCTTGGCGTCGCCGCTGTGGTCGCGTGGTGCGTGCGGCTGGGCAAGCCGGATTTTTCGGCGTTACGGAAAATCGATTACGCCACCATGCTTTTCGCCTCGCTGTTCCTGGCGGCGCTGGAAGCGGTGCTGAATGAAGGGCCGCGCCATGACTGGCGAGGCACCATCGTGCTGTCCCTCGGTGCCGTCTGCATCCTGTCCGGCGCGCTGGCGGTGTGGCGGGCGCTGAACCACGCCAGCCCATTCATTGACATCAGGCGCTTTCGCAAATCGTCTTTTGCGGTCGGCTGCGCTTTCAGCTTTGTGCTGGGCTTCGGGCTTTACGGCTCCATCTATCTCCTGTCGCTGTTTCTGGGCCTGGTGCGAAACCATTCGCCGCTGGTGATCGGCGAGATCATGATCGTGACGGGCGTGTCCCGGCTGCTGATGGCGCCCATCGCCGCCCTGCTGGAAGTTCGCCTCAATCCCCGCCTGCTGACGGCCATCGGCTTCGGGCTGTTCGGTGTCGGCGTTTTCGCGGGCGGCTTTTCCGGCGCCGCCACCGATTTCAGCGGCCTGTTCTGGCCGCAGATATTGCGCGGCGCCGCCATGATGCTCTGCCTGCTGCCGGCGACGCGGCTGGCGCTGGATGGCTGGCCGCAGGACGCTGTCGCCGATGCCAGCGGCTTGTTCAACCTGATGCGCAATCTGGGCGGCGCCATCGGCATCGCGGTGATGGACACCATCCTGACCCAGCGCACGCCGCATCACGTCACGGCGCTGGCGGCGCGGCTGCAGGCAGGCGACGCGTCGGCGGCGCGGCTGGTGGGCCTGCCCACGGCGCTGTTCCGCGGCCGCGACATGGGGCCGGTGGATGCGCTGACCCGGGCCATCGTCACGCCGCTGGTGAAACGCGCCGCGCTTGTTCAATCTTTCAACGAGGCCTGGTTCCTGATGGCGGCCCTGTTCGCCGCCTCGCTGCTGATGCTGCCGTTGATCCGGCGGCGCGGCTAGGCGTTCCCGCCCCCGCGCGTCAGGGCGGGCTGTTTCCCGCATTTTGCGCCGCTGGCGGCGCCACCACCGCAGGCAGCATCTTGCCTGCCTTGTCGTCGGCGGGTGTGATGTAGAGCTTTCTCTCCTTGAAGGCGATGTACAGGTGCAGTTTCGCCAGCACATCCATGCCGACCTTGATCTCCGGCAGCATCCCCGCGTCCGATAGGTGGCTGCCCGTGCTCACAACCCCTTTCGAATTGGTCAGGTCGGGCAGGATAATCACTTGGGGATTGTTGACCGTTACGCCGTCGAAAGTCAGGGTTGCAAAGGGGTGTCGGATTGATGCCCGCTGGCGTCGGACAAGCGGAGGGGAGACTGAAGTTCGTGCAGGCCCATCGCCTCCACCAACGGGCGGGCAATTTGGGTGGCGACGCCGCCGGTATCTAGAATCATCTGCGCGGGCTTCTGGTTGATGCTGACGGGTACCAGCGGAATGCGTGAGACCGTTATCGGCACGCCGGTCAGGTAAGTGAGGTTGTGGCAGTCCTGCGCCTCTGCCGGCCATGCAAGGCACAGGAGCAGCGTCCCGGCCAGTGCGATACGCATGTTATTGGCTTCCCGGCTTTTCAAACTATAGCCGAGGGCTGGGGCTACTTCCAGATCGGCTTGCCGCTGCCCGGAAGTCCAAGTTTCGCCCATTTTTTCGTGACCGTGTCGATCACATCCTGGTCCATGGCGATCTTGCGGCCCCATTCGCGGCGGGTCTCGGGCGGCAGCTTGTTGGTGGCGTCGAGCCCGATCTTCGATCCCAGCCCTGATTCCGGCGAGGCAAAATCCAGGTAATCGATCGGCGTATTCTCGATCACGGTGATGTCGCGGGCCGGGTCCATGCGGGTGGAGATCGCCCACATCACATCTTTCCAGTCGCGCGCATTGATGTCGTCATCCACCACGATCACCCATTTGGTGTACATGAACTGGCGCAGATACGACCACACCGCCATCATCACCCGCTTGGCATGGCCGGGAAACGCCTTCTTCATGCTGACCACGGCGATGCGATAGCTGCAGCCCTCCGGCGGCAGCCAGAAATCCACGATCTCGGGAAATTGCTGGCGGATCAGCGGCACGAACACTTCGTTCAGCGCCTCGCCCAGGATGGAGGGCTCGTCCGGCGGCCGCGACGTGTAGGTGGACAGATAGATGGGGTCCTTGCGCATGGTGATCGCCGTCACCGTGAAGACCGGGAACTGCTCCACCGAATTGTAATAGCCGGTATGGTCGCCGTACGGGCCTTCGGCGCGATAATCCGACAGCGACACGGTGCCTTCGAGCACGATCTCCGCTTCGGCCGGCACCTTCAGCGGCTGCGACACGCAATCGGCCAGCACCATGCGCTCGCCGCGCAGCAGGCCGGCGAACTGGTATTCCGACAGCGTCTCGGGCACCGGCGTCACCGCCGCCAGAATGATTCCCGGATCGGCCCCCAGCACGATGGCGGCGGGCAGGGGCGCGGTGTGTTCCTTGCCCCAGCGGGCATGGTGCTGCGCCCCGCCGCGATGCTTCAGCCAGCGCATGATGGTCTGGGTCTTGTTCAGCACCTGCATGCGGTAGATGCCGAGATTGTAATTGTCTTCGCGCGCGTCCGACGGACCTTTCGTCACCACAAGAGGCCAGGTGATCAGCGGTGCCGGCTCGCCCGGCCAGCAGGTCTGGACCGGCAGCTGCGACAGATCGATGTCATCGCCGCGCAGAATGATCTCCTGGCAGGGCGGCTTGCCCACCGTCTTGGGCTTCATCGCCAGGATGGTTTTTACCAGCGGCAGCAGCTCCGCCGCTTCGCCGAACGAGCGCGGCGGCTGGGGCTGGCGCAACTG
>CAIOFO010000016.1 GCA_903857685.1 uncultured Alphaproteobacteria bacterium | reverse complement strand
TGATCTTCTTCTGGTTCAGGATGGTGTCGATGGCGACGGCGGTCTTGCCCGTCTGACGGTCGCCGATGATCAGCTCGCGCTGGCCGCGGCCGACCGGGATCAGGGTGTCGATGGCCTTCAGGCCGGTCTGCACCGGTTCATGCACCGACTTGCGCGGGATGATGCCGGGGGCCTTGACCTCGACGCGCTTGCGCTCGACGTTGAGCAGCGGACCCTTGCCGTCGATCGGATTGCCCAGCGGGTCCACGACCCGGCCGAGCAGGCCCCGGCCAACCGGCACGTCCACGATGGCGCCGGTGCGCTTGACGGTGTCGCCTTCCTTGATGGTGCTGTCATTGCCGAAAATCACGCAGCCGACATTGTCGCTTTCCAGGTTCAGGGCCATGCCCTTGATGCCGCCGGGAAACTCGACCATTTCGCCGGCCTGGACATTGTCGAGGCCATAGATGCGGGCGATGCCGTCGCCGACGCTGAGCACCTGGCCGACTTCGGAGACTTGCGCATCGGCGCCGAAGTTCTGGATTTCGCGCTTCAGGATCGCGGAAATTTCGGCGGGTTGGATATCCATTTTACATATTCCCTTGTTACTGGCCCTTCATGGCCGCGCGGATGCCGTTCAATTTGGTGCGGATGGACGAGTCGATCATGCGGGAGCCCAGCTTGATCACCAGGCCGCCCAGCAGCGCCGGATCAATCCTGGTTTCCAGGCGGGGCTCGCGGCTGAGCCCGGATTTGAGGACGCGTTTCAGTTCCGCGGTTTCGCTCTCCGACAGCGGGCGGGCGGATGTGACTTCGGCCTGGACCTCGCCCTTGAGGCGCGCCAGCTGGCGGCCAAAGGCGGCGATGATGCCTTCCAGCGCGAACAGGCGGCGCTTGGCGGCCAGCAGCCGGACGAATTTCAGGGTGAGGGGCGAGACGCCCATTTTCTCCAGCACGGCTTTCAGGCCGTTGGACTGGTCATTCTCAGAAAAGGCCGGTGAGCGCACCAGGCGGGCGAGATCCGGGCTGGCATGGATGGCGGCCTTGATGGCGGCGAAATCTGCCGCCACCGCATCCAGCGACTTGTCCTCTTGCGCCAGTTCGAACACGGCTGTGGCATAGCGGCCCGCCAGTCCGGTTTCGTGCGCGTTTTCGGCTCCCACATTCATCCTTCGCGGCTTTGGGTTTCGGCACCCCAACCTGCCGCCGACTACGGTTCTAAGACGTTGAAATTTCTATTATAATTCCGTCGTGCGCGAGTCATCGCCATCGCGCCAGCGCCAGTTAGCATGTGCCTTAACGCGGCGCAATATAAGGCACCGGGCCAGACTGTCGCGCCCCGGAAGCCCCCGAACATCCCCAGCTTTTAGCAGCTGCTTGGCTTGCCAGAGATGCCGCGCCGAAACATCTTGCCTAACAAATAGGCAGCGAGTGACCGGAATCGGTCCACAGGGAGAACAGGGTGATAAATAGCGGCGATACCGCCTGGATCATAAGCGCCACTGCGCTTGTGCTGCTGATGACCCTGCCGGCCCTGGCGCTGTTTTACGGCGGGCTGGTGCAGGCCAAGAACATCCTCTCGGTCCTGGTGCAATGTTTCGCGGTGGCCTGTGTCGCTTCGGTGCTGTGGTTCGCTTGCGGCTACAGCCTGGCTTTCAGCGGCAGCGGGCCGTGGATCGGCGACCTCAATGCGGCGCTGCTGGCCAACGTCACGCGCAGCGCGCCGCATCCGGGCACCGCCATTCCCGAAAGCGTTTACGTGATGTTCGAGATGGCGTTCGCCATCATCACGCCTGCGCTCATCATCGGCGCCTATGTCGAGCGCATCAAGTTTGAAGCCGTGCTGCTGATCTCGGCCCTCTGGCTGCTGATCGTCTATGTCCCGGTGGCGCATTGGGTGTGGGGCGGCGGCTGGCTGGCGGCGCGCGGCGTGATGGATTTTGCCGGCGGCATCGTGGTGCATGTCACGGCGGGCGTATCGGCGCTGGTGATTGCCGCCATGCTAGGCGCGCGCCATGAATTTCCGCACGGCATCCGTCCGCCGCATGCGCCCTGGATGGTGATGGTGGGGGCATCGCTTTTGTGGGTCGGCTGGTTCGGTTTCAATGCGGGCAGCGCGCTGTCGGCCGGCGGCGATGCCGGCATGGCGCTGCTGGCGACGCATTTGGCGGCGGCCACCGCAACGCTGGTGTGGATGGCGATCGAGTGGATCAAGTTCGGCAAGCCCAGCCTAGTCGGCGCGGTTACCGGCACCATCGCGGGTCTGGCCTGCATCACGCCGGCGTCTGGCTATGTCGGGCCGCTGGCGGCAGTGCTGCTGGGCGTGACGGCCAGTGCGGTCTGTTTTACCGCGGTGCTACTGGTGAAACGGGTGGTGCAGGTGGATGACGCTCTCGACGTTCTGGGCGTGCATGGCGTGGGCGGAGCGATCGGCAGCCTGCTTCTGCCGTTTCTCACTCTGCTGGGCGGCGGCGTGACGTTGGCGCGTCCGGTGATGGCGCAGTTTGCGGTGCAGGCGATAGCTGTCATGGTGGTGGGTGCTTGGTCGGCGGTCGCCACTTTCGCCATCACCAAACTGGCCGCCTGGACCGTGGGCTTGCGCGTGGATCTTGAAACCGAAACCCAGGGCCTGGATTTCGCCGCCCATGGCGAAACCGGGTATCACGTCAACCGATAGGAACCCATATGAAACTGATCATTGCGATCATCCAGCCGCATCGCCTGGATGCGGTGCGGGAACACCTCACGGGCATAGACATTGCCGGTCTCACCGTCACCGAGGTGCGCGGTTATGGCCGCCAGAAGGGCCATACCGAAATCTATCGCGGCGCCGAATACCAGATCGCCTTTCTGCCCAAGATCAAGCTGGAGATCGCCGTGCCCGATGGCCGGGTGGACGATGTGGTCCAGGCCATCACGGCGGGCAGCCGCACCGGAAAAATCGGCGACGGCAAGATATTCGTCCTCGAGCTGGAACAAGCCCTCCGGGTTCGCACCGGAGAGACCGGCGACAACGCGCTTTAATTCTGGTCGCGCGGCCTACGGAAAACCGCGAGGCCACACTTTTCCGGGCCGTCGCTCCAGCACTTGACGGGGAGGCGGGCGAGGGGTCAAAAGCCCCCGTCATGATCGAGATTACCCAGCAATTCGGCTTTGACGCCGCCCATCATCTGGACCAGGGCGCGGCCGAAAACCGCCGCATGCACGGCCACTCCTTCTATGTGGAGGTGACGCTGCGCGGCGAGCCCGATGCCGCCACCGGCTTTCTGCGCGATTTCGGCGAAGTGGATGCGGCGCTGAAAGCGGTGCGCGAAAGTTTGGATCATCGCCTGCTCAATGACGTCGAGGGCCTGGGCGCCCCCACCCTGGAAAATCTGGCGCGCTTTATTTACGCGCGCGCAAAGGCCAGACTGCCGCAAGTGGCGCGGGTGAAGATCGCCCGTCCGTCCTATGGCCAGAGTTGTACTTATGAGCCCTAAGAAACTCACCCAGCTGGGCCATGCCGTGCGCCAGCCCGCTTCGCCGGACAAGGCGAAACTGGAAAGCGTCGCCAATCCGCATGCCGACGCCGATTACCTGATCCGCTTTACCGCGCCGGAATTCACCACCTTGTGCCCGATCACCGCCCAGCCCGACTTCGCCCATTTTGTGCTCGACTATGTTCCGGGCAGGGCGATCCTGGAATCCAAATCCTTCAAGCTCTACCTCGCCAGTTTCCGCAATGTGGCGGGCTTTCACGAGGACACCACCCTGGCCATCGCCAAGCGGGTGGCGGCGGAGATCAAGCCGAAATTCCTGCGCATCGCCGGATACTGGTATCCGCGCGGCGGCATTCCGATAGACATTTTCTGGCAGACGGGGAAATTGCCCGCCGGCGTCTGGCTGCCCGATCCCGGCGTCTCGCCCTATCGCGGCCGCGGCTAAAACCGCAGCCCTTGGCAAAAAAATTCCACCCATCAGCAGCGGCAACCTGATTTCTGGGCCGGTGAGTCTGGACCTATCGCCCTGAAAAGAACATCAAAAACTCTGTATATTAAGTCATTCGCCTTTAAATACTTGAGCCGGAAGATGGTTCTAGGTGCAGGAACTTTTTTGGTTCTGACAAGTTTAGCTTCGAAGTGGGGGCTAGGCTTGATCAAGCGGGGGATGTCAGCAGGTATAATGGTGCTGGCTGCGAGGGGCCTGTCCATCCGCGCTTCGCCTGGTCCTTTTCCGTGACGCGGTGGAACGACGGGCCATGATGCAGGCCATCAAAAACCGCAATTGGCCTATCATCAGCGCCCTAATAGCGGCGGTGCTGTTGCTGTTTGCCGGCATCACCATGGCGCGCTTTGAGGACCAGCTCTACGCCACCCAACAGAGCCGGGACGTGACGGAGCAGGCCCAGATTCTGGCAGCCAGCGTCGCGGCGGCGGTCTCGTTCGGCGATGCCAATGCGGCGCAGGAATATGTCGACTCCCTGAAGGTCAATCCCGACCTGCGGGCGGCCGGCGTCTATGACGCGCGCGGAAAACCGTTTGCGCGATTCAGCCGCGGCGAAGCACTGCCCACCAGGCTGGATGGAACCGGTTTGCGGTCCCCGGCCGCGGTATCGGAAGGCAATGCCCTGACCGTCACCGCTCCGGTGGCCGTCAGTGGACACAGCATCGGCGCGGTCATCATCATCGCCATCACCGAGCCGGCGCAGCGCCGCATTGCGCGTTATGCCGGCCTGGTGCTGCTGGTGACCATGGGCGCATTGGTGATCGGGGTGCTGGCTTTCTCCCAGGCCGCGCTGGCGCGCCGCGCCGGGCAATTGTCGGACGTCAACAATCGGCTGCAGACCGAGATGGCGGAGCGGCAAAAGACCGAGGAGGCGCTGCGCCAGAGTCACAAGATGGAGGCGGTGGGACAGCTTTCCGGCGGCATCGCCCACGATTTCAACAATCTCATTATGATCGCCAAGAGCAACCTCCGCATGCTGCAGAAAAAACCGCACAGAGCGGCAGGCAGATTGGCAATTATGTCGTCTCGGCCGACGAAGCGCTGGATCGCGCCGCCGGACTGACCCAGCGCATATTGGCCTTTTCCCGCCGCCAGCCGCTTTCTCCGCATCTGGTGCGATTGAGCGATCTGGTCGAAGGCATCGCCGAACTGATTCGCCATTCCGCCGGAGAGGGCGTGACAATCCACACCGACCTCAAGGCGCAGGGTTGGACCCTGTGCGATGTCAACCAGATGGAGAATGTCATTCTCAACCTGGCCATCAACGCCCGCGATGCCATGCCCGGCGGCGGCACGCTCACCATCCAGACCCGGGATGTTGCGCTGAAAACACCGCCACCGGATGTGGCCGAGTTCGTGCCGGGGGACTATATTGCCCTGGTTGTAAGCGACACGGGTGAGGGCATGCGTGAGGCGGTGCGCCAGCGCGCCCTCGATCCTTTTTTTACCACCAAGCCGCAAGGCAAGGGCACTGGGCTGGGGCTCAGCATGACGTTCGGCTATGTGCGGCAATCGAACGGTTATCTGGTGATTGAAAGCGCGCCGGGAAAAGGCACGAAGGTCACCATTCTCATGCCGCGCCATTCGGAGGATCGGGCATGAGTGAGGTTCTGGTTGCCGAAGACGAGGCCATGTTGCGGGCGATCGCCGTCGAGATGCTGGAGGATGCCGGCTACAGCGTCTTCCAGGCGGGCGACGGCGAAGAGGCGCTGGCTCTGCTCAGGAACAATCCCGGCATCCAGGTGCTGATTTCCGATATCAAGATGCCGCGGATGGACGGCTACGCCCTGGCCGAAGCCGGCCTGCAATTGCGCCCCGAGCTCAAAATCCTGCTGATGACCGGCTATGCCCAGGAACCGCCCGCCGGTCTGCTGCGGGCCCGGGAAATCCACACCTTGCACAAGCCTTTCAATCTGGAGCGGCTTTGCGATCTGGTCGGCGAGATGATGAGTAGAACCTAAGGTTCTGATTCAACGTGATATTTCCTGATGTTCCGCATGGCAAATTGGCGTTAACCGGGCGGGAAACAATCCGCCCGTAAAGTCCCGGTTCGGTTTGGGAACGGCCAATGTTCAATCGGTGGGGCACGTCTGCGCCAAAAAATTCGCTGCTGGGGCGCTATTCGCACACCTTGGGCGAACTGACTCTGCGTCGGCATTCCGAATTGGCGATGCAAAGCGCCAAGGTGGAATCCGACATGGCCAACCGCGCCAAGTCGGCCTTCCTGGCCACCATGAGCCATGAACTGCGCACCCCGCTCAACGCCATTATCGGATTCTCGGACCTGATCCGCCACATGAAGGCGGAGCCCGAGGCGGTCGAGGCCGGCCGCGACTATGCCGTGCATATATCCAACGCCGGCAAGCACCTGCTGGAAGTGGTGTCCGACATTCTGGACATCTCCAAGATCGAAAGCGGTACCTTCGCGCTCAATCTGGAGCCCGCCAATATCGCGGATATCATCGATTCCGCGGTGGCCATGATCGGCGAGCGCATCGCCTCCAAGCAGCAGCGCCTGCAGGTCCGCATTTCAAAGGGACTGCCGGACCTGTCGGTGGATGCCCGGCGCATCCGCCAGATTCTGCTGAACCTGCTGGCCAATGCCCACAAATTCACCGCCGAGCGCGGCCAGATTCTGGTGATCGCGCAACACATGCGCGATGGCAGCGTTACCATCGCGGTGGCGGACACCGGCTGCGGCATGGATGCCGAGCAGTTGAAAATCGCCATGACCCCGTTCGGCCAGGTGCAGTCGCATTTCACGCGCACCCAGGAAGGCACAGGCCTGGGCCTGCCCATCGCCCGCGGACTGGCGCGCCAGCATGGCGGCGACCTGACCCTGGAAAGCGAACCGGGCGCCGGCACCACCGCGGTACTGACCCTGCCGCCGCGCAGCGGCGAAGTCATTACAAAATTCAAAATTTTTCACGCCCAAGAACGATATTGCCAGGCGGTCCGCGCCAAGCGGGGACACGCCCAAAGGAGACACCGGTGTTTCAGGCCATTGAAAAAAAGCCGCCCGTGCGGGAGCGCCGCGGTGTTCCGGCGGAAGCGCCGCTTCGTATCGCCCATGTGGTGTCGGTATCCGGCAGCCATGCGGTGGCCATCCTGGAGCGCAGTTCCGAAGCCGTGCTGCGGGCCAAGGACCCGCGTATTCAGATCGGTTCGGTGATCAAGATCCTGACGCCCGGCGCTTCGGTGATCGGGCTGGTGTCATCGGTCTCCTCGCCCATGCCCGACCTGGACGGCAAGAAGGAAGAACTGGGCCTGATCGAAATCAATCTGGCCGGCGAAACCCGCATTGACGATTCCAGCCGCCGCCTGGCGTTCCATCGCGGCGTCGCCAACCTGCCCAGCCTGGGCGATCCCGTCTATCTGGCCGACAAGCATGACCTGACCCGCATCTATGCCCCGCCGGGCGTGGCCAGCATCAAGGTCGGCTCGCTGTTCCAGAACAGCGACGTGCCGGCCCGCCTGCTGATTGATGATCTTCTTTCCAAGCATTTCATCGTGGTCGGCAGCACCGGCTCCGGCAAGTCCAGCGCCCTGTCCATCCTCCTGCAGCGCCTGCTGGAAGACACCGCCGGCGCCCATGTCGTGATCCTGGACATCCACAATGAGTATGGCGCGGCCTTCGGCAATCTGGTCGAGCATATCACCCTGGAAAATTTCAACTTGCCGCTCTGGATGCTGAACTTCCAGGAGCTGGTGGTGGCGCTGGCCAGTTCCGAAGGCACCCGCGACGAGGAAATCGAGATCCTCAGCGAAGGCGTGCTGGCCGCCAAGAAACGCTATGCCGATGCGGCAGCCGGCCGCGCCACCATGCTGGCGCGCCGGGCAAGCGAGGCCACCGTTATCACGGTGGACACGCCCGCGCCGTTCCGCCTGTCCGATGTCATCGCCTATGTTGATGAACAGCTGGGCAAGCTTGAGCGCACCCGCGCCACGCTGCCCTATCGCCGCCTCAAGTCGCGCATCGAGCAGCTGGTCGCCGATCAGCGTTACGCCTTCATGTTCGGCGGGTTGACGGTGCAGGACACCATGACCCAGGTGCTGAGCCGGCTGTTCCGCATTCCCAATGAGGGCAAGCCCATCAGCGTCATCGACTTGTCCACCGTGCCGCATGAAATCCTGGACGTGGTGATTTCGGTGATCTCGCGCCTGGCCTTCGACCTGGCGGTGTGGAGCAAGGGCGGGCTTCCCATGCTGCTGGTTTGCGAGGAAGCGCATCGTTACGCCCCGGCCAACGACGGCAAATTCGTGCCCACCCGCCAGGCCCTGGGCCGCATTGCCAAGGAAGGCCGCAAATACGGAATTTCGCTGGCGCTGGTGACGCAGCGCCCGTCTGAACTGGACAGCACCATCCTGTCGCAATGCTCGACCGCCATTGCGCTGCGCCTGTCCAGCGAAAGAGACCAGCAGGTCATTCGCGGCAGCACCTATGAAGGCATGCTGGACCTGATCGACTTCCTGCCGCTGCTGGGCGACCGTGAAGCGCTGATCCTGGGGCAGGGCGTCTCGATGCCGATGCGCATCCGCTTTGACGAACTCGGCGGCAAGCGGCCCAAGAACATGAATGCCGGATTCTCGAAATCCTGGAAGGTCCAGAACATGGACCGCGATTTGCTGGATACCATCGTGACCCGGTGGCGCACCACCGGCCGCGAGCGCCACGAGGACAAGTTCTAGGAATTGCGGATCGCGCCGGTGTATGGTTTCCCCTGGTTGCGGGAGACTGCCATGCGAATTGCCGTCCGATTTTGCATCCTTGCCGCGTGGATCGCGGCGGCGCCGGCATCGGCGCAGGATGTCTCCATGGCGTCCCTGACCGAAGCCCAGCTCAGGCAATTTCTGGTGGGCGACTGGACGCTGGCGGTTGGCTTCGGCGCCGGTCCCATGTCCATCACCGATCTTCAGAACGGCCAATTGTCGGTGAAGGGCAAGATGGTGCTGAACTATGACACGCTGACCGTGACGCGCGGCCATATCGAAGGCGACAAGGTCACGCTCAATTTCAACGCCGGCACCTTGCAGGGCAACCTGACAAATCCCCGCCACATGGAAGGCGACATACAGTTTCGCGGCGATACCACCGGCAACACCGCGCACTGGTTCGCCGACAAGGTGGGGCTTTAGAAGACGTGGTTTGGCGCGATGCGGACCAATCGGATATAGAACGCCCGGATCATTGGAGGTGCCGCCATGCGGATTGCCGGTTTTTCATGTGTCTTGATGGCGGCTGTGTTGGCGATGCTGGCGGCCGGAACAGCCGCGGCGCAATCTCCGGCGATCGCCGCCATGAGCGAGGCACAACTTAAACCGATCCTGGTCGGCAACTGGATGATCCAGATGGGCTATGGCACCGGCCCGCTCACCATCAAGGATCTGCAGAACGGGCAGCTGACCGTGTCCGGTTATCTGCCGCTGAACATCACCAGGTTGATCGTCAACCATGGCCAGATCAGTGGCGACAAGGTGTTACTGATTTTCGGCGAGGGCACGATGGAAGGAACCCTGACCAGTCCGACCCATATGGAAGGCGATATCCACTTCCGGGGCGACGATACCGGCAGCACCGCCCATTGGCGGGCCGACCGGCTGGCGCCCCCGTGAGCGGCGCCTCGCTAAGGTGAGGGCCTCGCAAGGCTATTTTTTCCCGTTAAGCGGCTTTTAGCCCTGTCCGGCGGTTCTGGTTCGCCCCAAAGCCCGCCCGTGCGAGAATAGGGCATGGGCCAGACCATCAGCTCAGCCACCGACATGATGTCTTATGCGGGCGACCTGCGCCGGGCCGCCAAGCAGGCAATCGCGCCCGACGTGTCGGAAAAAATTCAGCGCACAGCCGCAGCACTGGAGAAAACCGCGCTGACCAAGGTCGCCGGCCAAGCGGCTCCTGGCATCGGCGCGCTGCTGGACCTGCTGGCATGATCAAACAATCCCCGCTTGCAGCATCCGTCACAAAAGCGGCGGCTCACCCTTTTTCTTTTCCGGCTCCATGCACCAGTCGCCTTCGTACGGGACCAGCAGCGCCTTGAGCTCTGCGGGCGAGGCCGGATCTTCGCCCAGCCATTTGGCGCAATCACCCGCCTGAACAATGGCGGGCATTCTGTCGGTGATGGTCCCGATCAATTTGTTGGGCGGCGTCGTGACCATCACGAAGGTGTAAAGATCGCCCGCCTCCGGATTTTCCCATTTTTCCCACAACACGGCGATGGCCACCGGCTGTCCGTCGTTCGGCGTGATGGTGTGCTGCTGGGTTTTCCTGGGCGTGATCTCCTTGCCTTCATTGAAGGTGCGGACGAACAGCAGGCCGCGCCGCCCGGCAAAGGCTTCCCGAAATGTCGGCTTGGAATCGATGGTCTCGCAGCGGGCGTGAATGTGGTCGGGCCGGTTGCCGGGTGCGGTGGCCGTGCGCCTGGAATGGCCCCAGCGCATGCGGACCATGTTGCGCCGGCCGTTTTCGTCCCGCAGCAGCACCGACGCAAAGCGCATCGGTGTGACGGTCTCGATCTTGCCGGCTTCGCGGCTCAGCGGCTGCGAGAAATCAACCACCTGCCGCCAGGTGACCATCTGGGTGAACTTGCCGCACATGCGCGAAGCTCCGGATAAGATGGGCTGGAAGCCGGGGGCTTGGCTTTTGCTCCCCGCTTGCTTGCGCGGGCGTCCGATGCGCAAGCGGCGGACAGGACAGGAGTGGCTCCCCGGGACGGGCTCGAACCGCCGACCAACCGGTTAACAGAAGTTTTGGTCGGCACTTCATGGGGCGACACGGTGCGACATCGCCTGTGCATTTAACCCCATCATCTGTTGCATTTCGCGCATTTCCATCCGACGCTGCGCCTCACGGTACGACATGGCGAGATGTTGCCCCGTGTTGCCCCGGCGTTGCCCCCCGGGACCATAACGGCACGGGGCAACATGCGACAGACTTCGCGGGGACCATGGGCAGGATCAACCTTACAGACCGTTTCATCAGGACCCGGAAGGCCGCCGCTCCGGGGTGCAGAAACGAGTTCCTGGACGCGCTTATGCCGGGTCTGGCGCTGCGCATCTCCGACCGGGGCAGCAAGAGCTTCGTCCTCATCGCCCGCTACCCCACCCACCCCAGAAACCCCACGCGGCGGTCCCTCGGGAAATACGGCGAACTGACCCTCGACGCAGCACGCGAGAAGGCCAGGGAATGGCTTTCCCAGATCCGGAAGGGTGTTGACCCCAGAATTGAGGAGGAGCGCCAGCGGGCGGCTGCCAGGGTGGAGCAGGCCAACACCTTCGAGGTTGTGGCCAATGCCTTCCTCGACCGTTACGCGTCCAGGCTGGCCAAGAGTGGCGAGGCGAGGGCGATCTTCGCGAAGGAATTCATCCCGCGGTGGCCGAACCGCCTGGCAAACGAAATCACGCCGAAGGAGGCCGCAGAGGCGGTAAGGGCCATTGCCGCCCGCGGGGCACCCTATCAGGCCTACAATGCCTTCGGCTGGCTCCGGAGGCTCTTCAACTGGGCAATCTCCTCGGGGGAGCACGGGGTGCAGACATCCCCGATCGCCCGCCTCAGTGCCGCCGACATAATCGGCCACCGCCGCGAACCCCGCAGCCGGATTCTGGCCGATGCCGAGGTCCGGCATCTGTGGGCCGCCTGCAGGAGGCTGGGCTACCCTTATGGCCCGATCTTCCAGCTGCTTCTGGTAACAGGCCAGAGGGAACGCGAGGTCGCGGATGCGACATGGGACGAGTTCGATATCGAGGGGCGGCTCTGGACCATCCCGAAGGCCCGCATGAAGGGAGACCGTTCCCACGAGGTGCCGCTGCCGGCATCCGCAATATCACTGCTGAAGGCGCTTCCACGCTGCAAGGGGCCTCACCTGTTCTCCAGTACCGCTGGTGTAAAGCCCCTCAGCGGGTTTTCGAAGGCGAAGATCAGGCTGGACGGACTGATTGCTGACGAAATAACACGTCAGGGGGAAGGGGACGCCAGCCGGCCGGTACCCCGCTGGGTCATTCACGACATCCGCCGGACTGTTCGTACCCACCTGTCCGCACTGCCTGTCCAGGACCTGGTCAGGGAACTGGTCATCGCCCATGCAAAGCCAGGCCTGCACAAGGTCTATGACCAGCACACCTACCGCGAAGAAAAGAAGCAATGCCTGGATCTGTGGGATGCGCGTCTTGGCCAGATCCTGAACCCAGTCCCAGCAAGGGTTTCCCGAATTTCCGACCACATTGCCGACAGGAAGAAGGGAGCGGCCCGCGCCGATGCGTAAGGAAAAAACAGGCGGTGCAGGACTGCATCCCAAAAAGCGCAGGAAAGGCCCCAGCCAGGAATGGCTTCAAGCGCGCACGAAGTTTTTCTACCTGCTGGACATTTTTGAAACCCTGTTCAGGAATACCGGCAATCCGCTCTACGCATGGAAGGTCCGATCGATGTGCCGGCAGTCCCGCACGCCTGTACCGCCATGGGTTCGCGTGTACCTCGACAATGTTGGCCAGAAGCTGCTTGCGGAAATAGACAAACGCAGTTCCAAGGCAGCTGCGGACGCAGCTGCCAGCGCACTCGGCTTCAAGAATGCGAAGAACGGTTTTTCCGGCTACAGGAAGCTGGAGGATGCCGCGGGAGTGACTTTCAAGTTCATGCAGGCCCGCCGCACGCTGAGCGCAAACAAGAGCTACGAAAAACTCGAAGAGGCCAACATCCCGATATCCACGTCGAAGCGGCGGATGAGAGAGATCAAAAAGGCATTGGGCTGCACAACCGAGGATCTCGCACGGCGATTTGGCGGGGAACGCACTGGCCAGTAGAACGCGTGTCAGGTCGGAAACTCGGGACTTCCTGGTCTAGAGGGAAAATCTCCAGTGCAGTTCCATGCAGGTCCATCCAGCATGGAGTCGTCATGTTCATCAATCACAAGCTTATCGGTTTTTCAGACCTTCGGACTGAGAAGGGGATCGGATACAGCCGCGACCATCTCAGAAGGATGGTCAAGCAGGGGCGGTTTCCCAAGCCGATTCCGTTGAGTGCGGCCCGAATCGCGTGGCGTGAGTCGGATATTGACGGCTGGATAGACGAACGCAGCCGCATGCCGGCGAGCAACTAGAGGCGTTGCCATTGCCATTTCCTGAAAAATGTTCGGCCGGGCTCCATAGCAGCGTTTGCTGCCGGATCGAGGGAGCCAGAAGTAATATTCTGTGCGACCGGAATTTCCGCGCCCTTCGCATCCCAGGTGAAAAGCCGTCTGGGAATCGCGTTGTTGCCGAACATTCGCGCCGACGGGGACGGTTTCGCTCCCCAGCTCCACAGGGATTGTTTGCCGGTCCTTGTCGGGTGCCGTTGCCTTGAGGCTGCACTGTTGGGTTAGAGGGTGACCGGACCCCGCTGCCAGGAGGCAGCAAGGTGCAAGGCAAATGCGTCTGCTAAACGAGGCTCGCTTCGAGGTTCGCCAGACAGCACTTCGCCCCAGTGGGCGAAGTGCGCCCGCACCGCAGGCATTTCAAGGTTCGCAGGGCCCGGAAGTTAGTCGGAATGGCCTGCACCCGGTTTTGAGGACACCGAGTTTGGTGTTTTTATTAAACCAGGAGGTGGGTCATGGA